>DASZJS010000290.1:0-17289 GCA_035947935.1 Gemmata sp.
CTGGTGGACGCCGCCGCCGACAAGCTCCGGGAGATCGGTGGCGTTCCAGGTCGGATGGGTTCCCAACTCAAATCCCTTTTCGAGAAGCCGGGTGTACTTAGCAAGGAAGGGGCTGGTGTTTTCAGCACAGTTGCCCGCCAACTTTCGTTCTTGGATAGTGATATGATCGCCAAATCGTTGGATAGTAGTACGTTCGACGTTCAATGCTTGCTGGAGCCAGGTGTCACGCTTTATCTTCAAGTCCCGCCGGAGCAACTCCTAGCCCAAAGGGGTTGGCTCAGGTGTATGGTTTCGACACTGATCCGGGTCATTGGCTCGTCCGGTTCCGAAGAGACGAGCGAGGTGCTGATGGTTTTGGACGAAGCATCCGCTCTTGGATCACTTTCGTCGGTGGAAGAAGCGTTGGTGCGTGGCCGTTCAGCAGGTGTACGTATGCTTCTAGCATACCAGTCCCATTCGCAGGTGCAGACGGCATTCAAAGACAAGCCGACGCTTCTCTATGACAATTGCGCCGCCCAAATCCACATGGGGCCACCAAGTTCATACGAAGCGGCGGAAATGCTTAGCAAGTCTCTTGGGGATTGGACAATGGTCGTTGAAAGTTACTCAGAGAATAGGAATAGCTCTCATTCTTATAGCGAGCAAGGTTGCGGCGGCTCCACGGGCCAGGGCCAGTCGATGAATTATGCCGTTCAGGGTAGGGCCTTGCTTCGGCCGGAAGAAATTCTGAGACTCGGCGAAGAATGCATTCTCGCGTTCATTCGTGGAATGCCGTCGCCCATCCTTGCTACGCGAATCAAGTGGTACGAGGACAGTTATTTCAACCCTGATGCGAAGAGACAACCGCGGAGACGAAGGATTTCGACTCTGTGGCTCGTGTGGTGGTTGCTGGTTTTCGCGCTTTTCGTCCTTACGATTCGCGCATGGGTGTACGGGTACGGTTACTGGCAACCCGAATATCAACAACAAATTCAAGGGAGATGAGCAATGGCAAAGATCGGTGAGGGGGCTCTTGGAGTGGATGGGCCGATTGGGACTCAAGGAATTGTGAAACGCTTTCAATCCACCCAAGGATAGCGTTGCCGATTGGGAAAAATCGCCAGTGCCCGCAGTGGTACTGGCGAAGGTCCTGAGCAGGAGTGCATGACGATGAATGAGTTGCGATCCGCTGCTCAGGAGTAGGCAAAGGAAAACGACCGGGGCAAGGACAGCCCCGAGCAGTCTCGCGGAATGGGAAAACAAACCGCCAGTCGAGATGCAGGCTCGGCATGGTTTACAAGCAGTTCCAATAACCTCGCGGCATGACGCTCCAATCTCCCTGAACACTCAATCAGATCGCCGGGTGTGACCCGAACATCGGAAAAAACCTACGTTGGGCGGTGAATCGCAGGCACCGCCCTTTTCAGGGGGATTGCGCCAATAATTTCCTCTCACGCACACTCATGGGTCTTGTCCGTTTGCGTCGGACTCACTTTTTGTTCGTTTGTACACTAAGCAGTTTGGGCCTCTCTTCGTTGAGGGCATCAAACCCGACGATTGGAATGCGAGGACAGGTATTTCAAGCCTGGCGGTAAGAAACGACGACGATCTTGGATTTCGACTCTGTGGCTCGTGTGATGGTTGCTGGCTTTCGCGGTTTTCCTCCTTGCGATTCGCGCAAAGGTGGAAGGGTGCGGTTACTGGCAACCTGAAGTTCAACCTCAATTTCAAGGGAGATGAGCAATGGCGAAGATCGGTGAAGGGTCGCTTGCGGCGATGGGCCGCTTGGGACTCAAGGAATTACGAAACGCCATCAATCCGTCGAGGGATAGCGTCGCCGATTCGGAAATCGGGATGTACGGAACGGCAACCCAAGGCGAAATCGCCAACGCCCGCAGTGGTGCTGGTGAAGGCCCTGAGCAGGAGTCCATGACGATGAGCGAATTGCGATCCGCTGCCCAGGAGAAGGCAAGAGACAACGAAAAGAACCGGGGAAAGGAGGGTCCAGAGCAGTCCCGTGGAGTGGAAATGTAAGCCGCCAGTCAAATGCCAGAATCGGCAAGACTGCAAGCAGTCCCAACAACCCGGTGACCTGTATCCCCCGAGGTTCCCTGACACACAATCGGGCCGCAAGGAGCGACCCAAATCTCTGAAACCATAACTCCGGCAGTGGTTCACAGCCGCTGCCTCTCTTAAGAGGATATCGACCTATGATTTCTGACAATCAAAGAAGTGGACGCATCAAGTTCCGGGCGATACTCGCGTTACTAGCGGTATCCGCCGTCCTTAGCGGATTGGTGTTCCTTTACGTGAATTTTCTGACACCCGAGAAACTGGCCATCCGGTCACGGCTCAACGAAGCCGACACGAACTCGGAAAAAGCGATCGACGCCCGGCTCAAGCCCCTTGCTGATGTTTTCGCCAAGGGCCGCAAGGGTGCCAAGGCTTTCGCCGAACGGGCCGTGTCCTGGCGCGGCAAATGGGAACTGCTGAAGGGCGTGACCAATCATGGCAAGAGCCATCGCAACTTCCTGTCGGACGAATACGAAAGGCTGGTCTTCAGCTCCGATGAGCTGCGTGACGCCATCGAGACGTCGGTCAAGGGCTACATGGATGACATTGAAGTCTACGAAAGCGAAATGCTCCTCAAACTCAGGGCCGACCTGGCCAATTCGGAGCGGACGGATGACTCGCTGCCTTCCTGCCTGCGTGGCGATGAGGTTTTCCGGCAGGAGTATCGCAAGGTAGCGGAACAAATAATGAGGGAGCTGAAGGCTGGAATCTGTGTAACTGTTGGACGCGAGGTGGTGCTCTTTGTTGCAGCCTCCGAGGCGACCACAATCGCCATGCAGGCCGCAAGGGCAGCAGGAACTTCTCTGGGCATCAGCGGAAGTCTGTTGGGCGTGGGGGCATCTTCCACTGTTGCAACGCTCGGCGTTGGCCTCGTGGTCTTTGTAATCATCGACTACGTCCTGAACGAGATCCTGAAGGCCGTTGGCTTGGACCCATCCGCCAACATCGAAAAGCTCATCATTGAATCAATTGACAAGCTGGAGGCGGCTCTTATCCGCGATCCAGGGACGTTTTCCTGGAACAGGAAAAAAGGCACTCTCAGGCAGAAGATGGAAGAACTCCACGAAGCCCGATCCATTTTGCGTCGCGAGGCAATCGCCCGTCTTATGAACGAAGGAGGCATGAAATGATGAAGCGTTACATCGCGGTTGTTGCCGCTAGCCTGTTTCTCGCACCCGTCGTGCAAGCACAGGGCAGGGTCCAGCTTGCGAGGGAAGTCGCGGTAGAGCTTTTCGAGCGTTTCGGCGTGAAGGTCGCCCGAAACGTGCCGGAACTCACTGCACGTATCGAGAGCTTGACCGCACGATATGGGGAGGAGGCCATGCTTGCCGCGAGGCGGGGTGGTCCCTCTGCAATCGGCCTCATGGAATCGGCGGGTGCCAACGGTGCGAAAGCGGCACGTGTGCTTGCAGTCTACGGTGAGCAAGCTGCGTCGCGGGTGCTGTCCAGACCGACGGCGATGAAGCAATTCGTCCAATATGGAGACGAAGCTGCGGGTGTCCTTTGCCGCCATCCTGGCGTGGCCGAACCCCTTATCGAACGGGGCGGCATGCAAGCCGTCAAGGCGCTCGGTACGCTCGGGCCGCAGAGCGGACGGAGGATGGTCATGATGATGGAAGGCGAGTTGGCCAACGTTGCCCACCATCCGGCTTTGCTTGAGCTGGTTGCCAAGCATGGTGAGACGGCAGTGGAATTTCTCTGGAAGAACAAGACGACGCTTGCGGGCGGTGCTGCGTTGGCCACGTTCCTAGCCAATCCCGAACCCTTCCTTAACGGGACACGCGATATTGCATCCATTGTTGGCGAAAACGTCGTCAAGCCGATATTCACACTGCTTAACTATGTGCTGGTCGCCGTCGGGGTCCTGCTGCTCGCAGTGATAGGTCTTGTCTACAAACACGGCCCACCCAAGGCGGAGTATGTCAAGCTGCTTCTGCCGTTGTTCAAGAAATGACTTTTAGACGAAGGCGGGGACTTCAAACCCGCCTCTCCTGATCTGACGTTCCGCGGAACGATTACGGTACGGAGCCAAGGAAATCCTCATCTTGCTTATCCGAGAAAGGAGCGATCCATGAACCTGAACGAAGCCGATGCCGAAGATGTGGCAGCATCCTCGGCGGCTTATGCTTGGACTCTTGTGGAGACAATATCCAAGCTGCCGCCATCGGAAGGATTCCTGCGGCTATATGACCTGTTATACACTACTATTCAAGCGTATATGGAATGCCAGCGCAATTGGGGCCTGGGGCAGGAGCCGAGTAAGAACTGAAGTGCAATGACTGAGGCATAGAGAGATGAGGTGGGCCATGACAGTAGATGAACGGCTCGAACGCATTGAGACCCTTCTCGCCGACCTCCTGATCGAGCGGCAACAAGAATGGTTCTCCATCAGGGAGTTCGCCAGGATCGTAGGCAAGGCCGAATTCACTGTACGCCGGTGGGCGAAGCTCGGACGCATTCGTGCGTCGAAGCGGTTGTCGGGGCGCGGGGCATACAAGTCCTGGTGCGTTAACCGTCTGGAAGTTGTTCGGTACCAGCGTGAAGGGCTGCTTCCGATAAGTGATGACCTGCCTGATGTTAATTGCTCGCGTATGAAGGTTTTGATCGGCATGTAAGCAATGGTGGCATTGCTGGCCGTATTAGCGGTTTAGTCAATTTCATGAAGTTACTAACCATGAAGGGGTAAAACATGGCTGAATCATCAAAAGACTCGAATGACACTCCAGGCGCAGCTCAAGTTGCAGGCTGCGTTGTTGGTGCTGTTTCAGGTGCGTTAACCGGGTCAACCGTTGGTGCAGCGATTGGGTCACTATTCGGCCCTCTGGGTACCGCCCTCGGCTACGCCATCGGTGGAAAGCTTGGTGGCATACTCGGAGGTGCTTCAGGTGCCGCGAATCCTGGGGGTGCAGTTGTCTCGGCAGCGACAGGTGGAGTCATGGCGACACTCCCAGCGCCAACGCCACCATCGCAAATTCTCTGAACGCTGGGCTTATTCATCGGCTGCACGGCGACCACTTCTATGGTCGCCGTTCTCGTCGGGCGACAACTGGCCAGTGAATGGTACTCCCTCGAAGAGTTCTCGAAGCTCAGCCGCATCCGTGCTTCCACGCGGTTGTCCGGGTGCGGGGCTTTCCTGGCCTGGGGCGGGAGTCGTGTGGAGATTGCCCATTACCCGCGAGGTGGGCTGATTCCGCTCAAGGATGTTCCGCCGAAGCTTCAAGAATCGTGGTGAAGAAAGAGGTGGCAGATGCAATGCCAAATGTGCAAAAAGAGACTTGAGGAGGGCGGCAACTTCATTGTTATTGCGGGAAACCGTGTTGGTCCAATTTGCTTGACTTGCATGACGCCCGAAACAATGTTGAGCAGAGGCATTGTCCTTTTTCCTAGAAATCCGCTTGTCCGTGCCGCTCTCCTGGCTGAATGCGTTGGTTCCGCTCTGCTGCCCGTGGTGAGTTCTCCGGCTCCCTCCACTCCTGAGATTGTTGGAATTGACGAGGCTGTGGCACTGTCTGGCAAAGCAAAAGCAACGATCCGCAACCGGCTCTCCGCCCGTGATCCGTTGTTGCTGGCCGCACGATTGCCCGGCAAAGGATACCGCTTTAACCGTACACGATTCATGAGGTGGGTTGAAAGCTGCCCGGAGTACGGCACGCTGCCGGGAATTAATCGCTCAAGAACAAGGGGTTGACTAAGCATTCCCTGGGCGCTATTCTTTGGCAGTGTTCTTAGGTCATCACTCCGGAGAACCTGCCGTGCCCCGCAAGGCAAAAAACACTTTTGAATTGCCCGACGGTCGGAAAGTTATGGGCAGTCTTCAACAACGCGGTGAAGTCTGGCGAATCCTTTTCAGCGATCCCGACAGGCCCGGAAAGTACAAGGAAGCGACTACACGCAAGAGGACAGAGCGGGAAGCATGGCCCGAGGCCGCAAAAATCATTCTCGCCGCGTACAACCCCGAGGCAAAGCCTGATCCAAGGAAAGCAACGTGGGAGCAGGTAATCAAGGAACTGCCAACCGTTGGGGAGTTTCGGGAAAGAGGACTTGAAGCGTACACAAGTCGCCTCAATGTCCTCCGCGAAATCATTCCGAATACCAGAGGTCCGCGAGACATCACATTGGACGTTGCCAAACGCTTCCGCCAACTTTACTCCACCAGCACATTCAAGAAGAGTAAGAAGGAAGGAGCCAAGGAATACAAGCGATCCCCTGTAACCGTCGCAACAACGCTTCGCTTGCTCTCGTGTCTTTGGAATCATCTGATCTCGATGGGACTGGCGGAAACCAACCCCTGGCAGTCAGTTCCTCGGCCGGACGCTCCAAAGATCAGACCAATCGCACCAACCGAGGCAGACATCGACCAGTTTTTCGCCTGGGTGGATTCCAAAGGGTGGGAGTTGCTGTCGGTGTTCCTGAGAGTGAAAGCCTTGGCGGGATGCAGAACAAACGATCTATGCCAGGTTTTATCTTCGCAGTTCGATCCGAAAACACGAACACTCACTATCACTTCCGATCAGGACAAGACAAAACGGGAAAGGCGAATCCCACTTCCTGCTGATCTGGCGAAACGGCTAAGCAAGATTCAAGGCAAAACCTATCTTTGGGAGAGGTACGCCACGGATAGCAAAACCTTCCGGCCCGGACGCCGTAACCAAAGCGAGTTCCGGCCTTCGCTCATGTACTGGTTCATTGACGACATTTTCCCGCAATACCGGAAAGCATTCCCAGACCGGCCGCATATCATGGCTCATGATCTACGGCGAAGGGCAATTACACTGATGGTCGAGGCGACTCAATCGGTTGATGCCACTGCGGAGGCGTTGGGCGTCCATCCTGAGACGGCCCGCAAGCATTATCTCGACGCGCAACAGGCTTACAATTCAACGGAGCTATTCAAGAAAATGGCAGACGTGCTTGTTCCAAAGTGAAGTTGCGTATTGGTCTTCGTCAAACCACTCTCGCCTTTTCACCCAGCTTTTGAGTGTCATCCGATTGAATTTCGTTTCCTTTGGACAGTTGACTATTTCAGGTTGGGTTTTCAAGGGCAGGCTTGGCCAACGATGTTACGCTATCCTCTTCTTCCTCCTCGCCAGCCATGAATTTTGCCAACATTTCCAGGTTTGGTACAATTTGTCGCCAAGTGGCCTTCGGCTGCTGGTTTGATTCTTGTACCAGATCCTCGATATCGACCTTGTCGGGGATATTTAGAGTAATGAGGTTCCTTGCGGCTAGTGGCGGGCGGTCCATCCAGAAGTTGAATTCGTGTGTTTCCGCGTTTATGCAGACCGCTTGAAAAGCTCCCGGTTCTTGGAACACTCGCCAGTCGAGCGGGAAAGTAGCGTTTGGGTTGTGATAAACCTTCAACCCGTCGAACAGAGTCTCATCATAATCAGCCTTCTTGCCGTTAAAGCAAAACGAATCACCGGTGGTGGGATCGGACCGAAAGGCGTTGAAGTAGATGAAAGGATAGGGATCTTCGCTCAGAGCCCTTACCTTGCCCCAGGTTGCGGATGAATTGAATAGAACGGCACTTATAAAGCCGTATTTATCATCATTGAAGATACCGAGTGGCAAATCCGTTTTCTCATTCTTCTTCACAACTCCCAGCTTTTTTGCCTTCACGGAACCAAACTTTGAAGGGTCATCAAGTAACTCCTGCTCATCGACGTAGTAGTCATACAAAACTGCCTCAATCGCGCGTTGCACTTCGAGATAGAAAAACGGCTGATCAAATGGTGTAAGAGCCAGGACGAATGGCTTGCCCTGGACATGCGATAGATGACGATAGGATTTTTCGTATTTTTTCGACTTCTCAGAAATGCTGTTCAATAGGCGAATCATCGCCACTCGATTAAACTCATTCAGATTATTTGGGCGCAATTTCAGATCGAGAGGAGTCCACTCGGGAAGTGAGTCCTTCGCGTTTAATGCAACAGTCGCCTCAACAATGAATGGCACTGGGTCCGTCACAACGAAATCCGGAGCATTATGTTTGAAGTCGATCTTGCAACCGGCTTCTTTCAAGATTGCGTGCAGATACAATTCCCAAAAACAACTGTTAAATGTTGTTTGGAATTCTTCGACAAATTTACCATCCCGATCAATGAACCCTTCGGCCCATTTCGAAAGAACTGCTTCATCGTATGGGTTTCTTTTTTCCAGACACTTCGCAAAGTTTGGATGAAACCGCTCGGGGGGTACAACTGGAGTGAAAAGGTTCATAAAGCTTGCTTTGTAGTTGTAGAATTGGAGTCTACGGCATTCGGAACACATTAGCCAATCATCTGTTCTTCAAGGAAGTCTTCAATCTTTACAGTCAATTCAGCGAGATGGTCGTGGAGGATGTTGACATAGCCATCTTTCCATGTCTCGATTCCCGGAAATGCCGCCTGGCAGCGGGTGAAGAGTGATTCTGATCGATCACCAATGACCCGACTCCCATGATGTGCTAACAGGTTCCGCAATCCATTCGCGCTCTCGAACCACGTTCGGTCACGAAATGTTCGACTGTTGGCCACGAGAGATCGGCCAATCCAACCCACGGCCGATTCATTACTCTGTTTCCGCTCTTTGAGTTGGAGCCGATCGCAAATCTTATTCGCGGTGTGCTCCCAGAGTGACCACGCGGAAATAAAAAATCCTTGGCGTGCGCTCCATGTTGCGATTCGGAATGGGCGAACCTTCGCTCCTTGGTTGATTTGCCGACGAAGTGTCGCTTCCGGCATCATCTCCGGATCGATCTGCTCGAACAGCTTGAAGTGGTTGAACCGAAGGAATTCAAGCGATTCCCTCGCGGACATCTCGTTAGTCACGAATTGACTCCCTTATGGAGTGGGCAGCCCGGTACTCCGGGGGAATTGACACTCTGATCGCTCAGCGAGTTCGCGTAAGCAGCAATCGGGGGAGAATCGGTCCGGTCAGCTATTCAAATCTTTCGATTGGCCACAAGCAGAAGACCGGCGGAATCAGCTCGCTGCTGGTCAGTTTTGTTTTAATGTTGGCTGGAATGAAATGAGCAAGAATTCTTTGGCGGTATTCTTTGGCACTTTGGCTATCAGATTTGTGAAATGCCTTGTTTTCCAGTATGCCCGACAGGAGTTGAACCTGTAACCTTCGGCTCCGGAGGCCGACGCTCTATCCAGTTGAGCTACGGGCACAAAGTCGTCAGAAAGCCTCGTTTGTCTGCATTTTCTCCGCGATTTAGAACCTCGTGCGAGCAGTCAGGACTTCCAGGATTTTAGTTGGTTTCCGTCATTTTTCAATCGCTTCGCGGACAAATCGCCGACAAGACACTGGACCTCTGGAATCCGGGTATCCTATGGGTTGGTGGCGAGGGCGAGTTCTCAAGGGATTATGTTTTGAGGTACATCGTTGCAAAAGTAAGGTGGAGTGGGAGTGCAGCCCAATTCGCTGTAGAAGTGCCGACGTGCTGGACAAATAGGCAAGTCACATCCGGGACCAATGCTATGTGCGAAGGTCGAGGGCGATACGGATGTAAAAATAACAGAATACAGGCCGCTAATGTTAGAGTTAGAAATTCGTTTACGACGTCTTCGACTTTCTGGAGGATGAGGTCGGCGGTTGCGGTCCAAAGGAATGGGTTTGGATCGGCGTTGTGTTCGGCGAAATAGGACTCGATTGCCTCCTCTAACGCCCGGACCGTAAGGTGCGCGCCGCTGGCGCATTGCCATGATGGTATATTAAAAATAGGGTTTGTTAGATTTTAGTACACATGCTCATTTCAGCAGCAACTCCAGCGTCAGCATCAGCGTCTCGCCCGGCTTCACAACCACCTCCTGCTTGATGTGCCGGTTGGTGGACTCCTTGTTGCTGAAGAGGAAATACGATCCAGGGATCACATCCTTGAACTCGAACGTACCATCGGGTTTGGTTGTTGTCTTGGCCTTCACGTCGTCCTTCTCATCGAGAAGAAATACCACTGCTTCGGGTTGCGGAATCCGGCCCTCGATCAACTTTCCGGCAATGTGTCCTGGCTCGGGCTTGTTCAACTCTGCCGGGTCCATCAACTCCACTTCTTGCACTTCAATGGCAGCCAAACCGACATTCGTGGTGAACTGCACCCCAACTGTCACGATGCCTTTTTGACCCTCGACAGGAATCGATGCACGCCATTCGTTCGTCTTTTCATCGAATAACTTCCCCGCGATTGGTGGCGGGTTCTGGGGTGGCTCATTTTTTTGCGGTTGACCGAGAAAGAATTTCACGTCCTTAATTCCGGAAACAGTTGGATCGCACGTTGCCCGCACAAGTAGCGGGCGATCCTTCCGGGCCTTCGGAGGAAGATCCGTGAAGTGAACTTTCTGCGGCGGCGTTCCATCGAATACTACGTTCGCCCGATGCGTTGCGAGTATATTCCCCTTTCGATCCAGCAATCGAGCCTCCAGAACCCGTTTTCCAACGAGCAATTCGATCGGCAACTTTGGCCCATGATCCTTGATCGATCCGGAAAGCAGAAGTGTCTCTCCCTTCAAGTCAAACTTCACGCGGGCTGCCACGTCCTTGGCAGTGGGGATGGGCATGATGAGATCGGCCACCACAGGTGAATCATCGTCCTTGGCCGTCCCGATGAGGAATTCCAGAGTCGCATCGGGTGGTGCGTTATCGACCTCAAGGGTTACCGGAAGCGGCTTGGTACCGGTCGCGACTGGTTCGACCTTCACCCGCACCATCGGTTTGCCCACGGGCATCAATCGCACGTTCTCGCCGAGAGAAGGCAGAAATGCGGTGTAAGTAATCACCCGCTCCATTCCATCGGCCGAGATGGTTACCCACACATCGGTTCCCGCCAACCCAGGCAATGCGAGGTTGTCGGCGTACAAGGAGACAGGCGGTCCACCACGCACGACCGACCCGGTCAAACTTCCATCGCGGATGACCAGCCCCGGGTTTCGCTCGGCCGGGAAACCAAGACGTGCGTTACACGGCCCACCGGGTGGAATATCTCCGGGGACAATCGTGGCGCTCAAGCGGTTCGATCGCGATCCCGCTGAGGGTTTGAAAACGGGATCAGTCACACGCAGGTAATCAGCAGGGTGTGCGACGATGACGGGCATCCGGATTGTCTGGCGGACTGTCTCGCGATCGGCTGGATCGAGAAGCTGAAGAACGAGCTCATCCCCCTTCACCAGCAGTCCTTCATCGAGAACCGGCGTCTGACCAGGTTGAACGAGTGGTACCGGCATCGGCGGCGGTCCCGGGAATGCCAGTGTCGTGGTTTTGCTGGGCGGAATGGTGACGACATCCGTCTCGCGGTTGAGGCCCGCGAGCCGCACAATCACCTTTCGTTCCTTGGGAGTCGGGTTCGCCAGGAGAAGCTGGTAAGGCTGGATCGTGCTGTTGGGTCGAATGCGAATCTCCCTGGCCGCAATTGGCAACTGGCCAGGCGCAGTACGAATGTAAAGGTCCAAGCGGTCGGTGATCTCTTCCAAAGTCACTGGCACGCGGCGATGATACGTCCTGCCACCCGCTTCCGCCTCAACCAACACCCCCAACGCGCCCGGGAATGACACCGGAGTGTCACCGGCCGAGAGGGAAAACTCGGTCGAACCCTGGCGAAGCGGGTTGAGAGTGACGGGGGCAGTTTGGCCCACTTTCACCCACCCGTCGGAAGGTGAAAGAGTTGAGATGCGAACATCCGTCCGGCTATCGCCTCCGACCGCGCGGAAATTCATGCGAAGAGATGCTGTCGGGTGTTCGGGAGTCAATTTGGGAATCGCGGTGGGCGTCACTTCCAGATACATCTCGGCCTTTGGGCCAGCCACGGCCCGGCAGGCGCGAGCGGCGGCAAATGCGAACGATAGAGCCGCATCTTCCCCCGACAGCTCCCGACTTTCATACTCGAATCGTGCGGCCTGCCACATCCAGGTGGCCCGCGCTGCCGAGCGATAAGCCGCCGTAGCCGGATTCGTGGCAGGGGAATCGAGAACCGCAGTTGTCGGAACTATCGGCAACACACAGGCCAGCCGGGCAGACCGGCTTCCGGTGCTGGTTGTGAGTTGAGCGGGTACCTCCTCCACCCACGCCCGGCGCAGCCGATCGGCAAACGCGAATCTGTCGGCTGCCAATCGGTTCAAGTCGGTTTGAAGGGTGGTAATGGTGGATTCTTCCAGGCCACCCACACGCAACAGTGCGGCACTCCACCGAATCCGGTTACGAACAGCATCGAGATCGACTGTGGGCTCACTCGCTGGCTCGCGGGGGTCCACTTGAGGACGGCTGGCGAGACCTTTCTGGAGCGATTCGCGGTTTGTTGTGTCTCTTCGGATCGCCTCATCTGCCAACTTTCGGGCCAGAGCAGCGCGGGCGTTCCATAAGTTCGCGCGATCGACCACTGTGAGGAGTGGTGTTGCGAGCAGGACATCCAGCTCGGCAATAACCGCGGGTCCCGCTTCGGGCGATTCCGCCCGGGCGCGGAGCTTGGTCACGGCATCGCCACGGAACGGACGGGCAAACTCCGTGATCGTTGCGCGAACGGTGTTGCTTTGGCCATCCCACTCGTTGGCACGGTCAACGAATGCATCGAGATCGAGCGGAGTGGTCGGCGGGGAGAGCGTATCCCCGAGTTTGCGAATGAGTTCCGCAAGTTGTTCGGCAACCGCGATCGGAATCGTGCCGGTTTGGACCGCTTCGGTTGCCCCCACGAGCCACGCGGTAGCTTCGTGCCAGGTCGTCGAGGCGATTCGCAAGCGGTCTGCCGTTTCCTTCACCCGGCGAGCAGTTGCTGATGCTTCTCGGAGTCGATTGCTAGCTTCCGTGGTCGAAGCATAACCCTGCGCAAAGTAGACCGCTTCGGCATCCGCCCGAAGCCGATAGGCACGGTCGATTGCCGGCTCGGCCCACGCAAACACCTCGGGATTGGTGGAGGCTTCGAGTAACCGGGCAGTCTGAAGGACCAACGCAGCTCGTTCCGACGACCACGGTATGAGGGGTGTCTGTGTTGCCAGCTTCGCCAAGCGCTGAATCAGAGCGGTCTCCGCAAACCGCGGCGTCAGAGTTTGGGTCGCAAGAAGTTGAGCCAGCGCGCGGACGCGAGCAGGAGTTGGGTCGGGATCATCGGACAGCAGCAAGAACACTGCGAGAGCCAACGTAGCGTGTGGCTTCGCCTTGAAGGGATCGAACTCGGGTGGGATCAGCGGCTCGGGCGTCGGTTTCTCCCCAGGTGCTGGCGGTGGAGCAGGAGGGCGAGAATCAAATCGTCGGGCGGCATCCCGGAGTTCTGTCAGGAGTGCGGGATCGGGGTTCGCATAGCCGGGATAGAGTGCGGCCAGCGTGGGGAGAGGGTCCGGTGTGGGTATGGCTGTGAGGGTGCTGGCAAGTTGATTTGCTGCGAGCAATTGGCGGTCGAGGTCGCGCTGAACAGCGGCAACAGGTTTGCCTGCCAGGAAATCCTGCTCAGCACTCAACAGTGCTGCCCGGAACTTGCGGAACGCCCAGGATGAAGCCCCGGCTCGCCCATCGCGCTGCCACTGGTCGTGTTGTTCCCATCCCATCCGCAGCCACTCAGGATAGTTGAACTCCGTTTCGGATTTTTCGTTTTCGGACGGAGTACGGGTCAAAGCCCGGAGCGTGAAATCCGTTGCCGACCCGACAAGTCGCGGCGATTGCATCCCCCCGCGCGTGGCGGTTACCCAATGACCGGTCTTCTCGCGGAGGAACGCAGCCAGTTCATCGACGGTAACCCGGCCATCGGGCGAATCGCCGGCCCAGCCATCGGCTTCACCGCGAAGCCCGGCTTCGAGATACCAGCCGAACACGGTTCGTCCCAGTTCCGCGGAGGCGACTGGCACCTGTCCGGGGCCACAGGCAACAAGACACAATCCGTTGGGGTCGGAATTTCCTTCCAGCGTCTTGAAAACTGCGGTGGAAAGATCGTCGCGACCCGATGAGAAGAGAGGGTCTTCGGTTGGGGGAACGAGGTTCAGGATGAGCAGACGATGGCGAGCGGGGCAGTCGTGAAACGCAGCGAGAAGTTCGGTCAAAGGGAGGCGATTTCTGGGGTGGTCTACCAGACGATCAGCGGGAAGCAGAAAGACCCCACCAGCCGCATCCACCGCCGCGGGCGAAGCGAGATAAATCACAACCGGCTGCGCACGAGGTACATTAGCCAATGCCCGGAAACGCAGACGAATCTGATCGCGATTCGGGTTCGCGGACCATTCATCGCGCGATCGGCCAAGCCAGCCACCATCCGACAACGCCAACCGATCTTCTTCCATCCACGGGACTGTGTGCCCCGAAGGTTCCATCGTAATGACCAGGGGCAGGACAGATGGCTCGGTGGGCGGCGATAGCCAGTACAACAGTCCGATGAAAGTGCCGACGACCCCAACGAGTCCGAGCAGGACAACGAGCAGGAGCGAACGACGGCTCTTCCCAGGTGATGGAGGGCCATCTGTCTTCCAGACCGGAGCAGCTGGCGGTGTGATCGTGGACATTGGGACTCCTACCCTTTTTCTGACGAGCCGGAAGCGTGAGCGACGGTCTTCTCGTACCGTCGCTCACCCTTCCGGCCTTTTTGACGAGCCGGAAGCGTGAGCGACGGTTTTTCGTCGTTTTCGCACCGTCGCTCACTCGTAAATTCTCGCAGAGAAGACCGTCGCTCACGCTTCTGGCTCGTCAATTCTCGCAGAGAAGACCGTCGCTCACGCTTCCGGCTCGTCAATTCTCGCAGCGAGCGGGCCGGGTCAGTTCTAATGCCGAGTTAGGGGTTATTGCGATACTCAGGATGCCGCTCCAACAACTCTCTGGCTACCCGCTCGCCCTCTGCGGTCAGACGGCAGGAGTTGTATTGCGGCCAACAGGCCGGGCGACTTGGGTCACCGGGAACACCCCAGTTGCCGCCGCCTTCAAACAACGGCACTCCAGGCCGGCCAGGTGCCCGCCCTGGACCCACGCTGTGCTTCTGGTGGGTCATCAGGATCAACGCACTGTAGACCTCTTCATGGACGGGGTCGCACTCTTGTTGCCTCCACCCGTTATTGATTTCCTCGGCACTCAGCCCGCGCCAGCGGAGAACCTGATCCACTACCCTAGCCGTGTTCGCATAGCTCAAGTTGGTGCGAGGTCCCATCCCGTGGACCGCGGCTGCCATCAGAAGTAGTTGTTCCGTCTCCGTGAGCGTTTCGTTCTCGTCCATGTGTCCTTTGCCCCTCCCCATCGACGCAAGTAACCCGCGGCGATCATCGCGTATATTACCGAGCATGCAAACGCATTTCCTAAAGCGGGTCGACGAAATCATTGCTCATATCGCTTTGAGATGATGGCTCCTGTTGGGCATCGATGATGTAATGTGGTCCGCCTCCCTTGAGCCTGGGATCTTTCAGTTCGTAGTCCACATGCCAGCCATCGTTTTCAAGTACCAATTGGATTCGGTAAGGGAACAAATCCCGGTAGACCCGTGCCGCATCCGCATGAGCAACGGCCAATATCTGGTCGCAGGGAAGGCTTTCTACACCATTGCCCATGATTTTTGCTCCAAGTCACTACCACGCTCATCACTGCGGTTCAACAGGTGGTTCCGGACGGGGCGAGGTGTCGGTTGGTCCGGGGACTGTGTCGAGGATTGCGTTGTGTCCGAGTTCCTTCGCACGCTGGAGAGCATCGTTCAACACCACAACATCAAACCCGGTGATTTTCGAGGCATCGATTCCCCAGAAGACGCACGTCACCTTGTTCGCAGCGCGATAAACGCGGACTTCCGAGCCGGTCGCAGTTGTGCCCTGCGGTCGCACCCAGGCCGGATTCCCGATGGGATGCGAGAGGCGGACGACCAGACACTTCTGCGGTTCCGGTTTGCCATCGACTATCTGTTCCTCAATGGCGATGGAGTCGAGTGTCAATGGGGTGTCGCCAATCGTTGCCGATTCGCCTGCCAGGGAGGAAATCAGCATCCCAGCCGGAGCGATCCAGGCACCCTTGGCGGGGAATGCACCGCCCGCACTCCACCATGCTTCCAGCAGCGGGCTTGCGCCCGCTTTGCTTCCAGGGAAGACTGGCCAGCCGGGAACATCCACAGACCAACTCGGGGCCGGGTAGCCGGGTGCAGCTCGCCAGCGAGCCGAGATTGGTCCCGGGTTGGGCAATACTGGCCGGACTTCAAACCAGACATCGCCAATCCGCGATACTGAAATGGGGTCTATTACCTTCGGTCGATCCTCAATTGCGGCAAACAGTCTGAGCCCGCCTGCCTCCGAGCGATTCTGCAGCAAGGTGAGCCGCCAGGGATCAGTCGGCTTCCCGGATTTTACACCCGGGGCTGTGTCGGCATACCAGTGTCGGTTCAACTGGACCGTATCTCGCTCCCGACCTTCCATGAGTTCGAGGAGCAGTCGGTCGCCGCGTTGCAGACGAACCGTCCGAGTCACATCCTGCGCTCCACTCATTTGGAAGCGGTAGGTTCCCGGCTCCAGTCGGCCTTTGTACCAGTTGTCGGCGATGTCGGAGCCAGCGGTCAGATCGCCGCTGGTGTCCTGCCCATCGAGAGGTTCGAGCGCAAACCGCACGCGCGGGTTCAAGCCGTTGCGAAGCCATGCGGTCAATTCCCTCACCCGTTCCTCCACCAGTTGCTTTGGCCCCTTGGGGACCGGCACGAATTTCCCTGAGGGCTTGAGGTCATTGACCACCATGAACTCGGCCTGGTATGCGGCCTCAGACTTGTCGGCTGGCAATGCGAGGATGGCAAGTCTCACGTCGCTGTTTGAGAACTCGGCCCGGATGGCTTCCTTCACGGATCGCTTCTTGAGGTTCTTCTGGTCGGCATCGTAGCGCGTATCCACTCCATCGGAAATTAATACCACGGCCTTGAACGGGCCGGGCGCACCCTGAATCCGGTCCCGCGCAATTAGAGCAGTGTGAACGATGGGCGACAAATCCCAGGGCTCAAGACCGGATACCTTATCGTTTATCTCCTTGATGATCTCTGCGCGATCTTTTGCATCGCCAGGCAACAAAATTGGCGAGCGGATCTCGCGAATCGTCTCCTCGGGCGACTTGGCATCGGGCATTCTCTGACCGAACACCCAGACGTTCAGGGTCGTGCCGGGGGGGAGATCGTGGATCAGCACATCAAGGGCTTCCAACGCTGTGGAATAGAGTCCACGGTCCTTCGGATTTTTCCGATCGACTGGCCCAAGGCTTCCCGAGCAGTCGAGAACGACGGCCACAGTTCCGGAGCCATACCCATACTTTGCCCGGATGCGCGGATCGGCTCGAACCGCGATG
>DASZJS010000291.1:0-2626 GCA_035947935.1 Gemmata sp.
CAACGCGGTTTGCTGTGGAAATGACCGAACCACCTACCGCCTCATCAAGCTTCCCTGTGGTTTTCTCCAACAGTCCACCTGATGAACGTGGCGGGAGAACTCGACCGGACATGGATTATCGGAGAAATGTTTTCAGGGACCGATCTCACTCCGTAGACAATCGCGACGTTGTGTGAAATTGAGTGCTTCGTCAACCGAGTAGGGAAGTGATGGCCCGCAGGCCGATTCATCACGCATCAGCCGCAGAAGGCTCACCTCGTCACAGGATGCAACCCGCTTCCAATCTCAGCAACCGATTCACGCATTGCGGCAATTCCTTGAGATCGTGCGTCACGAACAGGAGCGTCTGATTGGCTCCAAGTTCGCGATCGAGCCAGGCACGGCACCGCTCCACAAGAGCAGCATCAAACCCCTGAAACGGCTCATCGAGAATGAGCAAGGGCGGACGTTTCACCACTGCTCGTATCAGCAAAACGAGTCGCTGTTCTCCAGTCGAGAGACAACGAAAAGGTCGGTCGAGCAAGTGCGTGATCCCGAACGCCGCGAAGAGTCCGCGCACCCGCGAGGTTTGCTCCGACGTGGTGGATCTATCGGCCAGAACATCGAAAAACCCGGTTGCGACCGTGCGTTCCGCCGT
This sequence comes from Gemmata sp., assembly GCA_035947935.1. Classification (GTDB taxonomy): domain Bacteria; phylum Planctomycetota; class Planctomycetia; order Gemmatales; family Gemmataceae; genus Gemmata. The sequence goes on from DASZJS010000291.1 coordinate 638, forward strand.
CAGTGGTTCCATGAAGTAAAGATGGAACTCGGGCGAAACCAAGCCGACATTTCGCTTCACATCCCAGATCGTTTCACCAGTCCCCCGCCGTCTACCAAATAGCCGGACATCGTTCGAGTACGCTTGGGGATGATCGCCGCAAAGCAGACTCAGCAGCGTTGTCTTGCCCGACCCGTTGGGGCCAACAACCGCCCACCGCTCACCCGCGCGTACGGTCCACGAAACCCGGTCGAGAATCGCCCGGCCGCCATGAATAACCGATACGTTGGACAATTCCACCAACGCCTCCCCAGGCGTGCTGAGTTGGCCTGTCGATTGTTCCAGGCTTCCAGATTCCGGATTCTGCGCTCCACATCGCAGAACATTCGTCACCCATCTCGGAATCACATCCTGGCGACAAATCAAAACTACGCGGCGACCATCGCGGACAAGTTCAGCAAGAAGTTCTGTGAGGTCTGCCCGGCCAGCGGTATCGAGGCCGATGAATGGATCATCGAGGATCAAGAGTTCCGGCTTCCCGAGTAACGCCCGGGCCAAACGGGCTCGCCGGGTCTGGCCGTTCGACAGGGTCATGAATGGTTGCGGAAGTTGTGCTGCGATCCCAAGCCTTTCGGCAACAGCCGAGACCTCGGCAGGAGTAGCATTCCGGGTCTGGAGAAACTGCACAAGTGAGAGTGGCTCATCGCTGTCGGCAAACTCGAACCGCTGCTGGTAGTAGTGTCCCACGTAAGAGAACAGCCGGGATTCTTCCTTGAAGGTCACATGAGCGATGACCTGAGATGGGTAGTCGATCCGCCGACCAGTTGCCCGAAGTCGATCGAGTAGCGGCCAGTGAATGGTTCCATCTGGCAAGTGATGACGACCAAGCAGCATCTCCGCGAACGTGGTTTTGCCGGAGCCGGTCGGCCCAACGATGGCCCAGGCTTCGCCTTCGCGGAATATCCAGTTCAGGCTGGAGAAGATCGTGCGGCCATCCCGGATCACTGTCGCGTTTTCAACTTCAACAACGGGCTCGTTCATCCCTGCGGTCCCGGTTGGAGTAACTCCGCGGCACCTTCAGCCAGAAGCATCGCCGCGAGTTCCTGACCGACCGCGAGCGGAGAGCTGATAGGCCCGGTATGCGTTGCCACCACGCGGCGGCGACCATCCGGAGAAAGAACCGCACCGCGAACCGTCAGCAAGCCATCCGCAACCTTGGATGTAGCCCCAATCGGAACCAGGCAGCCGCCGCCAAGGGTGTAGAGCATGGCTCGCTCTGCAATCACCCGGGTAAAAGTGTCGGGATCGCGGAGTGCCTCCACAAAGTGTTTGGTGTTCTCATCGGCAGTGCGACACTCCAACCCGATCGCCCCCTGCCCCACCGCGGGAAGCATCCAGGATGGATCGAGGAGTTCGGTGATCCGCTCCGCAAGCCCAAGTCGAACCAGTCCGGCTTCCGCGAGGATAATCGCATCGAGTTGCTGTTCATCGAGTTTTCGTAGCCGGGTATCCACATTCCCGCGGAGATCGAGGAGCTTCAGGTCCGGGCGGCGATTCAACACTTGTGCCCGCCGACGAAGACTGCTTGTGCCGACCAGCGCCCCGTCGGGGAGATCATCGAACCGGCGGTGTTTGCGCGAGATGAACGCATCGCCGGTCGGTCCCCTTGGAGGCACTGCTGTCAGTTCGAGCCCCTCGGTGGGAATCGTCGGCAGATCCTTGAGGCTATGAACGGCTACATCAGCGCGACCATCCAGCAGCGCGTTCTGAATCGCCTTAGTAAAGACGCCGAACCCGCCCATTGCAGAAAGCGCGGAAGCCTGGTCCCGATCCCCATGCGTCTCGATGAGGATCAGTTCGACCGCTTGCGGAGCAACGACTGGCCGGAGCCGATCGGCAATGTGGTTTGCTTGCCAGAGAGCCAGCGGGCTGCCACGAGTGCCCAGTCGGAGGGATGAGGTCATGAGTGGAATTGTAGGTGAAACTGACACAGTAGCATCATTGGCGGGA
>DASZJS010000292.1:0-7866 GCA_035947935.1 Gemmata sp.
CGACCTTTCCTGGCGCGATGACTCGAATGCCCTGGCGTCATCGAGTGAAGATACAACGGTTAAACTGTGGGAAATGGAAAACGGTAACGCCATAAAGAACTGGGCGGCACACGCTGGCGGAGCCGCGAGCGTCCGGTTCACCCACGATGGTAAGCTTGCCAGCACCGGCCGCGACAAGGTCACGAAGCTCTGGGATCAGAATGGCGCGATTCAGAAGCAATTCGACCCATTCCCCGATCTCGGTCTGCGTGTCGCCGTCACGCACGAGAACGCCAAGGTGATCGGTGGTGACTGGTCCGGAATCGTGAAAACGTGGAATGTTGCGGATGCGAAGATCCTGGCCACGGCCGATACAAATCCTCTTCCCGTTGCCGAGCGGCTCAAGCAAGCCGAAGCGGCGTTCGCTGCCGCGACAGCCAAGCTTGCACCGATTCAGGCCGCTTTTGATGCCGCGACAGCCAAGGCCAAGCAGACTACGGATGCTTACAACGCCGCGGTCACGAACATGAACAAGATCAACGCCGATCTGGCAGCAGCAGCGAAGGCTGTCGCCGATTTTACGAACAGTGCGAATACCACCAAGCCAATGATGGATGTCGCAAAAGTGGAAGTCGATAAGAGCACCCCACTTGCTACCGTGGCGGCAAACAAGGCGGCTGCGCTTGAAGTGGTGACCGCTGCCGAAGCCACTGCCGCCAAAACAATCGCGGACGCGGCCGCGAAGGCTCCACAAAACCCCGACTTGGCTGCTCTATCCAAGAAAGCAACCGATGCCCTTGCTGTGTTGAACAACGAACTTGTGGTTGCGAAAAAGGCTGCCACAGATTCAGCAGCGATTCTCGCGACTGCCAGCGCCAAGTTTGCTGCCACATCCAAGACGTACAGCGATGCGATGGCAACGGTTGCAGCGAATCAGAAAATAGTCGCTGCTCTCACGCCGATGGTAAAGCCAGCCACGGACGCAGTGGCCCCAGCCAAGGTGGCTCTCGATGCCGCCAACGCAGCAATCGCTCCTGCGAAGGCACCTCTCGACATCGCCAACGCCGAATTGATCAAGACGAAAGCCGCAGTTGATTCTCTGAAAGCAGCCATCGCGGCACCCAAAACACCAGCGCCTCCCGTTGTGGTGCCGACGCCACCGAAGCCTTGATGTAGGAATCCAGGAGACAGGAGACAGGAACCCAGAAAGGCATCTGATGGTGAGTTGCCCGTAGCTCACGCTCCGGTCCGGAAGTCTGGCGACTTCCGCTACGATGCTTTACTTGCTCCTGGATTCCTGTCTCCTGTCCCCTCAACGAAGAGAGGCCGGCCGCTGTTTGCACACGCGACCGGCCTCGTTCCCACATTTCAATTCCAACTCTCTGTCCTACCTCATCGAACCACGCGACACTTCTGCTTATCGTCGGTAGCCGCGGAAGTACGGTCCATAGAAGGGATGACCGTAGTACGGCCGGTACACTCCACCAACAAACCCGCCCAGACCGACTCCAACATTAACAACCGGAGGACCACCAATCACTCCTGAAACGCTCACGCCGGGAACAGAAACTCCAACAGCCACACCGGGAGCATAAACCGGAGGTGGTGGGGGAGCGACAATCACCGGGGCGGCAGCAGGGTAAACCACATACTGAGCAGAGGCAGTGCTGGTTCCAACCATCATAGCGGCGGCTGCGGCCAGACCTAAGATGAACAGCTTCATGGCTTTACTCCAGTTTTCTACTTTGTGATTTGGGGAGGAGTCTCACATCACCCCTCCCACGGAATCCTAACGCTCATGGTGTCGATCCTTGCGTCTCTGAAATGTGGACCCAGAATCCTCTCATAAATCCATTTGGCGTAGTCGAACAAATCTACCCAGACAATACAGATTACCCTTCCCTCGTCAGCACCTTCTTGACTCGAACCTCCTGGTGTCAGTTTGTCGCTTCTGGAGTGTGCCAATTTGACACGTCACACCAACGAAAAGTCGTTCATGGCCGACCCGGAGCCACTGGAATCGGTGGGATCACCGGAGGCGGGACAGAAGGCACCATCGGAACCGCAAATGGCGAAGGCGGAGCCGTCGGTATCACTGGAGGCGGGCTAGAAGGTATCACTGGAGGCGGGCCAAAAGGCATCACCGGAATCGCAGGTGGCCCGAGGAACGGCGGTGGCGGCATCATTCGCCTTGGCCCGGGAGGTGGGGTGAACGAACCCATTTCCGAGAGCCGTACCTTGAGTGTTTCGGCGAGTTTCGCGGTCTCCGGGCGTACATCTCGGCGGAATGCCGCGTTGATGCCGGGATCGGAATAAATTGCAGCCCCATCGAGAGCAACACCAGCGAAAAGCCCCCGACTCCGCGAGTAAGAGACGATCTCGGCTTCCAGCCGAGCATCAGTGGCAGCAGACGCTTGCCTTCCAACCGGTCCAGCAGCAACAGCGGCATCCACCCCCAGCGTAATCTTGTTCTTCCCTTCCAAAAGTCGATCCAGACTCTTTCGAGATCGGAAGACGAGTACCACATCCGTGGATTCAACGCCGGCCTGGAAGCCGACACTGGCGCCGCCCAGGTTCACGAAAGTCGGTTCGCCCCAGACTCCGTTTCTATCGCGGACCATGACAACACCGTGTCCCCCACGTCCACCAAAGATAAACCCTGCTTTGATCACGTGTGGGATGATTGCCACCCCTTGAGCATCCGCAAGCAGAGCGGGAGGAATGCTCTTGAGGGGAATTGCCGCGAGTTCATCGAGGACATCCGTTGCAGTCTTGAGAGTCTGGGCAGGCGGGGGGGCAGCCGCAACGGGCGCAATCGCGATAAAGGTGAGAACCAGAGTAGACAGGGAAAAGCGGATCATGGGAACCTCTCTGACACGGACAATCCGTACTTTTTGCCGTGCAATTATTGATGCAATCGGCGGGCCGAGAAGAAGGGTGCAATCCCATTCTTCATGGTCAGTCTTAATGGGATGTGCTGGTTGTATCGACTGGAGAAGATCGATCGATTTGGAGTGCGTTGGTAGTTCTTACACGTTACCTTTACTCATCCTTTGTACTTTTGACTCGGCATCGCCTCCCTGTCCATCATACCTGGAATTGTGGGAGGATGGGCTGTTTCTTACGCCGCAGCTGGTTGAGGAATGGGCCCGACCATGTGAACGAGAATACCGCGACCTCATCTTCGAGTAATCGAGCAGCCACCCCGAGAGATCGTGTGTTCACACCAGCTTGCAGTTCGGGCGGCGTTTGGTGAACTCCACTCGCACATCCACCGTGTCAGCTCGAGGCGGAAGCGCCAGAACCTTGAGCTTTCTCAATCGAGTGAGGTACGGAATTACCGTCTGCGACACATTTTCAACTCCCGATAGTCCCACAGCCTCCAGGTCGGGGAATCGGGTCAGCAGCAATGTTACGCCGGAATCCGTCACCTGTGTTTCGGACAGCCCAACGGCCTTGAGTCCTCTTAGCTGGGCAAGGTGCATCAGCCCGGCATCGGTCACCTGAGTGCAGCCCGAAAGGTCGATTGCCTCCAGACCTGGAAGTCCCGAGAGCGATCGGAGTTTTGCCAGTTCTGCATCGCTGGTGGTGTCTGGATTCAGCACCAAGCGGTATATCTCGCCTCCCTTCGCGGCCACTTCGCCTGGCAGCTTGGCATTGTGCAACGACCACGGTGCATCCGCATCATCAACGGAACGCGTAAACCACATGGCGCGGAGTGGAATGAACCACTTGGTCGAGGGCAGAATCGCGGGTGTCGCAGGTGAGAGCGTGACCCTACCACCCTCATTCGGTGTCGGCGTGGGATTGTTCTGTGGAGCGCGGGTGTCCTGACTACTCTTCACGGGAACAGAACCATTCGGAATGGGGGAAGTGGGTTTGATCTCTGTCTTGTTCTGGGGAGCGGAGACATCTTGCCCGCTCTTCACAGAATTGGGAGCAGTTTCGACCGGTTTCGTTTCGGTCACTGGCTTCGGGATAGGTGCAATATTCCTGTTGCTCTTCAACTCCGCCAACTTCTCGGCCAGTTCCGTCGCGTCCTTGGGGCGGCGATCGGGTTTATTGGCAACGCATTTGGTAATCAGAGCAATCAATCCCGCGCTTATCCCTCCATCTTGGAGGTCTTCCGCAGCATCGATACCCGGAGCTTCCGAGAGCCGACCGGTGAGCATCTGGAACCCCAACACCCCAAGCGCGTGGACATCGTCTCGCGGATCGGGAGAGTTTCCGGCCCGTTGTTGCGGCGATGCGTACAGAGGCGTATAGGAACCGCGAAGCGATGTCTCGAGCCAGCCGGTCATCATCGATAACATCGACAACCCAGCCGGGGTGTTGGTGCGCAAATAATCCACGGCAACTCCGCCGATGCCGAAGTCGGTGATCTTGAGCGCGGAACTCGGAACTCGGAACTCGGAATTAAAATCAGTAGCTCCATTGGTTGCGTCTACCGGTCTTTGTTCCGAGTTCCGAGTTCCGAGTTCCGCGCTTATGAGGATGTTCGCTGGTTTCAGATCGCGGTGGACGATGGGCGGAGTGAGTCGGTGGAAGGTGCCGACCGCCGCGGCCAACTGATGAAGAGCTGCGATAACGAACACTTCCCGCTCCGCGCTTGCCAGCTTTTGCCAGCGATGGATCAGGTCGGTGAGACACCCACCGCCAACGTACTCGTACATCAACCACGGCGTTTCGCCATCGAGAACCGCATCGAGCAGCGGAACGACATTCGGATGGATCCCCTGCCCCATCACCCGCGCAATCACCTTCCCTTCGTGCGACGTGAGCTTGGTCCGGACGAGCGGATCGGTGCAAAACTTGACTGCTCGCGGGGCAGGGATGAACGTATGCCGTGCCAGCCACACTTCCCCAAAACCACCGGCTCCGAGCAACTCCGCGAGATGCCACCCCGGTCGGCCAGGCAGTTCGGCACCGGGTCGGAAATGGGGTACACGTTGGGGAAGTAGCTTTCCCAGATCTTCGGTAGAATTCACCGCGAAGTCTGGCGGAACAGTCTTGCCGGAGGGATCATCGGACCTTTTGAGCGAGGCACGTACAGCTCCGGGGATTTGAGTGAGGTACAATTCCAATGCGATTTGCTCGTTGGGCTTTGCCTCGGCAGCAACCTTGCGGGCCACTTCCTCGGCAACCTTCTTCGCTTCCTCGGTGGATGCCGCCGCGATCCTCGCTATATCCTCGCGTAGCTGGGCGGCCTTACGTCGATCGCGAATTAAACGATATGCCTCGCCGACAACATCCAGCAAGTACGATGAGCCCGGAACAAAGTCGCATAGACCCCTCACACCCTTGTTCATCACCGCCTGCCCAACGCAATCGAATATCTCGAACATGGGCGCAGACCTCGCCTGATTGGATGCCACTTGTTCCGGCCTGGGAAATGCTCTGTGTTCTAGGATGGGTCGAGACCTGCTTAGCAGGTCTCGACCCATCCTACAAAACCACCTCTCACCATTCACCAAGATTAACTGCTCGCGAGGATGTGGACGATGTCAGCATCCTTGACGGAGTAGGTTTTACCTTCGGTGCGGTTCAGGCCACGGGCTTTGGCTTCTTTTTCTGAATAGCCACAAGCCACGAAATCGTCGTAACCAATGACGTTTGCTCGCACGAATTTCTCGCTCAAATCCTTGTGGATACATCCCGCCGCTTCGACCGCCTCGCACCCCTTCGGGATCGACCACGTCCGACATTCATCCTCACCAACCGTAAAGAACACGTTCCGGCCGACGCCATAGAACATGGCCCGGATTGTCTCGCTACGTCGGAACGCTGCGACCCCCATGTCCGCCATGAAGGTTTGGCGGTCCTCCTCGCCCATCGCAGCCAGTTCCATCTCCAGTTTCACCGGTGCCTGAATCGCCGTTGCAGCAAGAGCAAGCACATCGGCCGGTAAAGGATCGTTGAAACCGGAATCGCCACGGTTGATGAAGACAATCTCGGGCTTCAAGGTGAGAAGTTGAAAGCTGCGAACAATCTTTTCTTCGTCCGGCGCAAGCCCGAGTGTGGAAGCAGGTTTGCCCCCTTCCAGCGTTGCAACGATGCGCTTGTGTAAAGCGTGTTCGGCCTCATCCACCTCGATCTCTTTAGCTGGTCTTGCCCGCTTCTTGAGTATTGTTTCGAGCTTACTGACGCGATTGGAGACGATTTCCAGATCAGCGAAGAGTAGTTCTTCCCGAAACTTCAGAAGTTGAGCGGCGAAATCTGTGCGGGTGAAACCATCCAGGACGACCACCATGCCATTGGCTTCCCGGATCACCCCAAGACGACGAGGATTATCCTTCCGTTCATCGGCCATCAATCCAGGAGTGTCGAGAACGGCTACTTTCGTATAAGTCGTTTTTTTCGGCTTTATTATCGCGGCGATTCGGGCCAGGCGTTCATCCGGGACATCCGCCATCGCGGTCTGTCCCTGTTGCACCTTGGCCGGGTCCGGCTTCTCGCCGGTCAGCCACTCGAACACGGTACTCTTGCCCGTCCCGGCGTATCCGACCAAACCCATTTTCATCGGTGTTGTCCTTCGCTACTGACGAACGGCAGGCATTTGCCAGCCGGTGTTTATGAGTATATGCCCTCCAGGTCAGTGACGAGATCGTTCCACTTTGGTATTCGGGTCTGGTATTGAGCCATTGAAGAATTTGTGTCGGTCTGGTCAAGCAAACGGCCTGACATCAACCTACCGAGTTGATTTGCAACTCGACGGGTTGATGTCAGGCCATTTCATCGGAATCGAACCAAAATCAGACAACAACCTTCCACACGACCCAATTTACTTTTCATGATACCTGGCAATTGGGTCGAGCCCGAATCACGGTTGCGGTCGTCCCTCGGTCTGGAAGATTTCTTCCTCCGAGTTGATGATGATCCGAGGCGTCACCATGATCATGATGTGTGACGTTTCTCGACCGATACCCACGTTCTTGAACAGCCGGTTCAGATATGGGATATCGCTGAGGAAAGGCGGGCCAAACTCGTTTCGACCTTCCGACAGTTGCTTGAAACCGCCGAGCAGAACTGTTCCACCATCTGGACACACGACCGTGGTGTTGATGGTGAGATCCGTGAATGCCGGCTGTTGCAGGAACTGCGTGAAGGGGATCGGTTGGCCCTGGCTACCACCCTCGAACACCGGCGTGACAAACGTGGTGACCGGGAACAGTGGGACGGTTGTTCCAGTCTGAGCCGACATCGTGACGGGCAGATTGAGCCGGACAAACCGACGATCGGCGGACACCACCCCCTGGATTGTCACCGAAAGGGCCGATGCAGCCGGGTTATTCGGATCGCCAGGCCCGGGGAACGGGGTATTGGTCGGACTAAAAACAATCTGACCATTTACGGAGATCACACTCACGTTGGTCACGAAGAACTGCAAATTGCTCACGCTGATGCTGGCGGTCTGGCCGTTGAACAGCGTGAGCTTCGGAGCCTGCATCACGTTTACACGGCGATCGCCCGATGCAGCTTCCATGAAGAGATAGACCTGGATATCGTTCAGGAACGCCAGCCCCAGCGACACGCCACCATCCGATCCTGGTGTGTTCGGATAACCGCCGAACGGTGGAATCGCCATATTGAAGGAACTGTTCTGGATCGGCACGTTGAGGTCGGGTGTGAAGGTGCCCGCCGGGGTCAACCCCACCGTCGTTCCCACTTTCCCGATCGAGTTGATGAACGGAATTGGTGCAAACACGCCCGCTGCCCCCGTATTCGGATCCACTGTCGTCAGCGAGGGCTGGAACTTGGTCGTGTTAGTCAAAATGTTCACCGAGAAATCCACACCCATCCGCTCGTACCAACTCTCGGACAGCGACACGATCCGGAGTTCCACTGCAATCGCCAGATCCTGGAGCCGACGCAGTGCCTCCAGAAGGT
>DASZJS010000293.1:0-4852 GCA_035947935.1 Gemmata sp.
CTGGATGTGTAGAGCGGTTTCTCGCGATCGATCCCGAGTTTTTCGTAGATTGTTGCGGCGTAGTCCTCCGGTGTGTGGGGATCGGTCGTGACATGACCGCCATCCTTGTCGGTTGCACCAACAATTTGACCCCCCGGAACACCAGCGCCCGCGAAAGCGATCGAGTAGGCGTTGGTCCAGTGATCGCGACCCTGGAATTTGTTCAATCTTGGAGTTCGCCCGAACTCGGTCACGAAGCACACCAGCGTTTCGGCCAGCAGACCGCGTTGGTCCAGGTCTTCGATCAGTGCTGCGAAAGCCCGATCGGTTGAACCCATCATGACCCAGTGGCCGATTCCATATCGTCCCTCTCCACCGGCCTTGTCGCGAACCGTTCCACACGATCCCTTGGCATACATCAGGTCGTGGTGATCCCAGTTCAAATTGAATCCACCGGGAACCTCTGGAGTTAGCGGCCAACGAACATCCACAGTTACAAACCGGACCCCGGCTTCAATCAGCTTTCGGCCGACCAGATAGCACGCCCCACGGTGCCCCTTACCGTATTTTTCCCGGATTGCTGAAGGTTCGCCCTGATAATCGAACGCTTTCGCCACTTTGGGGCTGGTCAGAGTGTCGAACGCCTGCTCATAGAAGCGGTCCATTCCTCCGAACGAAGGGCCATTGCTCGTTGCGGGAAACCGCCCGTTCATGCCGGTGAGCAATCGCTGGCGGTCGGCCAGTCGTTCGGGTGGTGTTTCCGGGCGGCGATCGAGGGCACCCACCTTCCACGCGGGATCGGATAGGTCGCGTCCGTTGGTTTTGAACACCTTGGTACTGGCCGGGAGAAATCCTGTGCTGGTTGCTGCCGCTTGCTCGTGGTTCCCCGGCACCATGATATAGGGGGGCAAGTAGTGGCAGGGGGTTCCGAGCACTTGGGAAACCACCGAGCCAACATCAGGCATGGGAACGATACTGTTGGGGTGAGCTCCGGAAAGCATATACTGCGTGCCATCGGGATGCCCACTGGCACCAGCTTTCTGGTGCCACATCGAACGGACTATGGCGAGTCTGTCGGTCACCCGTGCCGTTTCGGTGAGTAATTCGGTGAGTCGAATTCCGGGAACTTTGGTTGCGATCGGCTTGTAGGGACTGCGGTGATCCGCAACGGCTTCCGGTTTTGGATCCCAGGTATCCAGATGGGACAACCCACCTTGCTCCAGGATCACCAGGACGTTTTTGGCTCTGCCCTTGGTCGTGATCGCGGAACTGCCGCTTGCTGCCAGGAGTTCCGGCAACGACAAACCCAGGACGCCAATCATACCTGCCTGGAGTAGATCCCGCCGAGAGGGACGAAGGGAATTGCAGTCACGATGAGCAATCGGCATGAGTCGATCTCTGCTCTGGTTTGAAGGGACGCCGGGGGGAGGGTTGGAACTTGAGGCGTCGGTGGGATATGTATTAAGCCTACGTTCGGAAGGTGGTGGTCGCAACCAGGAATTGACCATTCGATGCCGATGGGTTTTTCGAGAGTGTGTTCTTTCTACAGAGAATCCCCAGAAGTGAAATTTGAAGAGATTGCTGAACGATGCTGATGCACCATTGGCAGAATACACTATTCACCGGATACACTGGGTTAGCCCGCTTGCTTCCTTTATCGTGGATCACCGATGATTGCAGACCCTGCCGGCGATGACACACGCACCGGAACCACCGGCGATGCACTGAAACGCGCGATTTTGGAAGCTCTTCACTACACACAAGCCAAGTTCCCGGCTGTGGCGACCCGGAACGATTTCTACATGGCGCTGGCCCATGCCGTGCGCGACCGATTGCTTCGACATTGGGTGACGACTGCCGAAACATATTATCGACAGGCATCCCGCACGGTGTGTTACCTCTCTGCTGAGTATTTGCTTGGCCCACACCTCGGAAATAACCTGATTAACCTTGGGCTTTTCGATCAGGCCCGCGAGGCGGTCACTTCACTCGGTTTGAATTTCGATGAACTACTCGATCAAGAAGAAGAACCAGGGCTTGGGAATGGCGGTCTCGGCCGCCTCGCCGCGTGCTTCCAGGATTCACTTGCCACGCTGCATATCCCTACCATTGGGTATGGTATCCGCTATGAGTTCGGCATCTTCACGCAGGTGATCCGCGACGGGTGGCAAACCGAACTTACCGACAAGTGGCTACGTTTCGGGAATCCGTGGGAGATTCCTCGTCCCGAGATCGCTTTCCCTGTGAGTTTTGGAGGTCGCACGCAGGTGAAAGCTGGCGGCGGACGCTACGGCGTTGAATGGGTTCCCGATCGAGTGATTCTTGGCACTGCTTACGACACGCCAATTCTGGGTTATCGAGGGGGCACCGCGAACATGCTGCGGTTGTGGCAGGCACATGCGGTCGAATCGTTCGACTTTCAGGCGTTCAACGTCGGAGATTACGAACGAGCCGTAAACGAAAAAGTCCAATCCGAGAACATCACCAAGATCCTTTATCCGAACGATGAGCAACTCCGGGGGAAGGCGCTGCGGCTTCAACAGCAATACTTCTTCGCAACGTGTTCGTTGCGGGACATGATCCGCATTTACGGGCAGCGGGCGGCCGATCTGTCGCGCTTCCACGAGAAATATGCGGTGCAGTTGAACGACACACATCCGGCAATTGGAGTTGCCGAGCTGATGCGACTCTTGCTGGACGAACATGGAATGGACTGGGAACCAGCATGGGAGGTGACGCACAAGACATTCGCATATACCAATCACACATTGCTCCCCGAAGCACTGGAGGCGTTGTCGCTGGAACTGTTCGGCAAACTCCTCCCACGACATCTCGAAATCATCTTCGAGATCAACCGACGCTGGCTCGACCGTGTGCAAACCGTTTATCCAAAAGATACCGCCAAGGCTGCGAGGATGTCGCTGATCGATGAGCGAGGTGGGAAAGCCGTCCGAATGGCTCACCTCGCAACCGTGGGAAGCCACGCTGTGAACGGTGTGTCGGCCTTGCACAGTCGATTGCTTAAGGAGTCGGTCCTCCGGGACTTCGCGGAGTTTGAGCCAACTAAATTCCGGAATGTCACCAATGGGGTTACACCGCGGCGATTCATGGTTCTGGCTAATCGTCCGCTGGCGGCACTGATTACCAAGGCGATCGGAGAGGGGTGGCCTGCCGATCTGGAGCAACTGCATAAGCTCGAACCGCTCGCGAACGATGCGGCTTTCCGGGCAGAGTGGAAGACGGTCAAACACGAAGCCAAGGTGCGACTATCAAATCTACTCGCGAGCCGGGCGGATGTGACGACCGACCCGAATGCTCTTTTCGATGTCCAGGCCAAGCGTATCCACGAGTACAAGCGGCAGCATCTGAATGTGCTGAACGTGATCACCCAATACCTTCGATTGAAGGATAATCCTGGCGCGAGCGTGGTTCCTCGACTCTTCCTTTTTGCCGGGAAAGCTGCACCGGGTTACTACCTCGCGAAACTCATTATCAAACTGATCCACAGCGTTGCGGACGTGGTGAACGCAGACCCGGATGTTCGCGGTCGGCTGCGCGTTGCGTTCTTACCCAACTTCAACGTCCAGTCGGCTCAGTTTGTCTATCCGGCTAGTGATCTGTCGGAACAGATATCGACGGCCGGGAAAGAGGCATCTGGTACCGGGAACATGAAGTTTGCCCTAAATGGATCACTGACCATCGGCACGCTCGATGGCGCGAATGTTGAGATTCGCGAGCGCGTCGGGGCCGAGAATTTCTTCTTGTTCGGGCTGACATCCGATGAGGTGGAAGCTCGTTTGGCAGCAGGGTATCGGCCTGCCGCCGAGGCCGAAGCGAATCCTGAACTGCGCCGGGCCTTAAACCATATCGCCAACGGCACATTCTCGCGCGGCAACACCGACGTGTTCCGTCCACTCGTGGACAACCTGTTGCGGCAAGATCCATTCCTGGTACTGGCCGATTTTGCTTCTTATGTTAACTGCCAGGGACAGGTGGATCGGGAGTATGCCGATCAGGAGAACTGGTCGCGAAAGTCGATCCTGAATGTCGCTCGAATGGGGTGGTTTTCCTCGGATCGGAGCATTCGCGAGTATTGCGACACCATCTGGAAGATCAAGCCTGTTGAGGTAAAAGTGTGAGGTGATGTGTGCCCGAGACTTCCAGAGATTTACCGCTGATCGACGACCCGAACGCTTGTTCCATCCGCCTGCCTGCCGATTCCGCCATCTCAATTTGAGGATGATCCCGAGTCATGCTAACCGCCCGCCGGTTTGTGGTTCTCCAGTCTCTGCTGATCTGGCAGGGTGGTTTTTTGTTCTACGCCGCGGTTGTGGTGCCCGCGGGAACGGAAGTTCTGGGATCGGCGGCAGCACAGGGCTCGATCACGGCCCGTGTCACGGACACGATGAACGCTCTGGGTCTGGCGGCTCTGACAATCCTGGTACTCGACTTGTGGCTAACCCACGACTCGAACTCCCAACGCACGACGATCCGGTGGTGGTGCTGGAGTGTGGCTTTTCTCTGCCAGGGGTTATTGTTCTACTTTCATATGCTACTCGATGCCTTCATGGACCCTGCCCGAACCCGAATAGTAATTGGGCCACCATTCCGGCCAGTCCACCGGATGTATTTATGGACTATTTCCGTGCAGTGGTTTGTCTGCCTGCCTCTGCTCTGGTTCAACCTGCAAGCGTGGCGGGCCGAGGAACGCACCATGTACTCATCGCCCCAGTAATGTCGCCCACGCGTGGGCAGACTGTCAGCAGTTCGGGCGCGTTGAGTTGAGAGGATAAGGAGAGTTTGTCAGTGGTGTCAACTGTGTCACTAATCGGACAAGATTGCGAAGATGCGTTTTTGGCACTTTCACAAGGCG
>DASZJS010000294.1:0-4847 GCA_035947935.1 Gemmata sp.
TGGTGCAACTTGCCCGTGTGATGTACGAATCGCGGGATTTTACTGCGATGCCAATTCTGGCTGATGCTTTGCAAGATGCAGGCTGCGACAATGAAGACATTCTCAACCACTGTCGCGAGCCAAGCGGTGTTCATGTACGCGGCTGCTGGGTGATTGATCGAGTGCTGAATAAGGAGTAGGACTGGAGTAACCACTGGGAGGGTGCGCTGTTGTAAGCCATCGTGAGGGGCAGAATCGTTCATCCCGACTTGTTCCCCAAACGGTTGGTTATTCGGATGATGTCACCGAGGGGCCAGAACAAGGGATCAGTCAACTATTACAAATACCGAGTTTGTTTATGATTGAAGTGATTATTATGGGATCATTGGGCATGCACCAAGGGGCTTTGACACATGACGAAATGTGACAGCGACCGGTGTGTGAATCTGTGATTGGGATGGGAAACGTTTTGTAAAGTGCCGAAAAAACATCTTCGCAATCTTGTTCGATTGCTGACAACTCCCAGCAACTCTGACACCGTCAACTCGACACGTCTGAGCTGCTCTGCCCACGCGTGCACACGTGGGCAGGGCAGTGAGCGGGTGGACCGAAAACAACCCCGTGTCTCATCGCAAATTACGCCAATGGTCTCCCCGAGGCGCGGATCATTTCAACAGCCACTCCAACACGGCTTTCTGAGTGTGGAGGCGGTTACCGGCCTGCTGGAAAACGGCTGATGCCGGTCCATCGAGAACATCGTCCGTGACTTCTTCGCCGCGGTGAGCGGGAAGGCAATGCAGCACTTTGCAGTGTCGCGGTGCCACGGTCATGAGTTTAGAGTTAACCTGGAAAGGCGTAAATCGCTTCAATCGCTCTTCGCGCTCTGCTTCCTGCCCCATGCTCGTCCACACATCGGTATAGATCACATCGGCATTGCCGACCGCATCCTCAGGGTTGTTGATCTCGATCGGGAAGTCCGACGACACCTTCGCTCGATAGTCGGCTTTGAACTTCTCATCAAATCCATACCCAACAGGACACGCCAACACAAACCGAATGCCGAGCTTCCCGCAGCCAACCGCCAGCGATCTGGCCACATTGTTGCCATCGCCGATGAAGGCAACCGTTCGACTCGTTTCGCTCCCGAACAACTCGCGAACCGTGAGGATATCTGCGAGCGCCTGGCAGGGGTGCGACCAATCGGAGAGGGCATTGATAATGGGAATGGTGGCGTGCTGTGCGAGACCCGCCAGGGTCTCGTGACGGTACACGCGCAAGACAAGTGCATCGATGTAGTGACTGACCGTGCGGGCAAAATCGGCGAGAGTTTCCCGCCATCCCAGACCCACTTCGTTACCTGGTAGATACAGGCTCGTGCCACCAAGCTGGGCGATTCCACTCTCGAAACTCACGCGCGTGCGGAGACTGGGTTTCTCGAAAACAAGTCCGACCACTCTTCCAGTGAGGCTGTTGGCGGGGATTCGTCGGGCGTGTGCGGCCTTGAGCCGCACGGACTCGGCAAGGAGGTGCGTGAGATCATCGAGTGAAAGGTCGATCAGATTCAAAAAGTGCTTCATGGTGGCATCTCAAGTCGCCAATCTCTTGTTTTTCTTGGGAGTTGGAGAGTCAAAACCAAAGATTCCTTCTTTTTGCTCTCAACTCTCAACTATTTGCTTGGAAAATCGGCGCATTCAAGCTTTCAGGTTCAAAATCACGTTCTCGATCGTCTCGCACCCATCATCAATCTGCTCATCGCTGATGGTGAGCGCGGGGAGGAGTCGGAGAACGGTTTGGTGAGTGCAGTTGATGAGTAGCCCCTTCTGCAAGCAGCCCTGGACGACGGCGGTACCATCGACCGCCAGTTCCACCCCGATCATGGTGCCCTTCACACGCACATCGGCGACCAGGGGGCACTTGTCCTTGAGAGCAAGAAAGCGGCTCTGGAATTTTTCCCCGATGTGCCCGGCACGCTCCAGAAGTCCATCCTGCTCGATCATCTCGATGGTCGCCAGCGCGGCTCGTGCTGCCAGTGGGTTACCGCCAAAGGTCGCCGCGTGGGTGCCGGGTTTGAGTTTGTCCCCCACCTCCGGCTTGGCGATGAGACCGCCCATTGCCACACCACCCGCCAGCGCCTTCGCCAGCGTCACGATGTCCGGCTTGATGTTCCAGTGCTGGTGGGCATACCATTTCCCGGTTCGGCCCATGCCGCTTTGCACTTCATCGAGAATCAGCAAAAGACCGTGAGCATCGCAGAGCTGGCGAAGCCCTTCCAGGAACCCACTTGGTGGAAGGTTGATGCCACCTTCTCCCTGAATCGGCTCCAGCATCACCGCGCACGTCTCGCCATCGATTGCTTTGGCAATCGCATCGAGATCGCCAAAGGGAGCGTAAATGAAGCCGGGGAGCATCGGTTCGACGCCAGCGTGATATTTGGGCTGTGCTGTGGCCGAAAGCGCACCCATTGTGCGACCGTGAAAACCGCCGGTGAGCGTGATGATCTTGTACCTGTTCCGCGGTTTACCATTCAACCGCGCCAGTTTGATGGCGGCTTCGTTGGCCTCGGTTCCGCTATTGCAGAAGAAGCACACACCGCCAAAATCCGACCGTTCCGAGAGCGCTTGTCCGAGAAGTGCCTGGGGTTCCGTGTACCAAGTGTTCGGCACATGAATGAGTGTGGCAACCTGCTCCTGAACGGCCTGGACTACTCTTTGCGGGCAGTGCCCGAGAAGACCGCACCCCCACCCGGGGAAGAAATCGAGGTATCGGTTTCCTTCTGCATCCCACACCCAAGAGTTTTCCCCCCTAACCAGACACACGGGGTAGCGCGTGTAGTTTCCGGTCAGGTATTTTTTGGCGAGCGCAATCACCTGTTCGCTGGAAAGCGTATCGGTTGTGGACATGGGGTAAAACGCCTGGGGTTGGGGATTGATACCGCAACGAGAATCGCTGCGGGAGGGTGATGGTCACCGCGTGATTTCGGTGCCGGTGAAGGTGTCGTGCAGGAACACATCCAGGAGGGAGAACGGGACGCGGCCATCGAGGATCAGGGCCGCATCCGCGCCGGCTTCGAGTGCCTCGAAGCACGCCTCGACCTTGGGAACCATGCCGCCATCGATCACTCCGGTTGCGATCAGTTCGCGACACGCGGTTTCTGTCAGCTTCGCGAGGAGTGAGTTCGGATTGTGGCGGTCGCGTAGAACGCCGGGCGTGTCGGTGAGGAAGATCACCTTGTTCGCCTTCAAAGCGCCCGCCACGGCAGATGCGGCGGTGTCGGCATTCACGTTCAACCACCCACCATCAGCGGCAAGCGCAAGCGACGGGACAACTGGAACCACGTCCTGTCGGAGCAGGCAAGGCAACACGATTCTGTCCACCTGTGTGACCTGTCCTACGCGTCCGAGATCGACTGGGAGGTTGTCGGAGCCGGGAAGCTGCAATCGCTCGCCGTGAAGGCTATCTGTGGCAGCGACCGCGTTGCACCCCAGATTCCGGAGTTGGGCTACGATCCCGACGTTGATCTCGTCCTTGAGAATGCGAACAACGATCGACAGGGTTGCATCATCGGTGTATCGCCGCCCAGCTACCTTTCTTGGGGTAAGTCCGGCTTCGGCCATTGCCCGGTCGATGGGCTTTCCGCCACCGTGAACGAGGACAACCAGAATGCCGAGGCGGTTCAGAGTGACGACCGAGAGGAGACAGGCATGGGTAGCAGCAGGATCTTCCATTGCGCTACCGCCCAACTTCACCACAACCGTCTGCCCGCGGAATCGCGCAATCCGCATAACGGCGGAAGTAAAGGATTCAGAGGACAGACCGGGCACCGGCGGTAGCATCGACGTTGACCCGACACTCTGGGCAATGTCTGAAAAAAACATGGTATGCCGATTGGTTAGCGGCGTCAACGGTCGAAACTTTCCGTTCTACTGGAGGTGAGAGTACCAGCGGGAAATGATTGGAGTGTGGATTTCCACACTCCAATCATTTCCCGCTGCCATTCATAACTCCCATTCGAACGGATCGTTCACTTCGCGGGTTTGTACCCCGCAGGTGGGACGATGACCTCGAAATCCGATCCCTTCAACTTCCGCAGCTCATCGTGCAAGACCGGAATTCGTGGATCGGGAGCGCACGAGATCGCCCAGTCGATCCCGTTATCGGCTACGAGCATCCCGTACTTCTTCAGTCCCTTCAGGATGGCTTGCATCTCGGGTGAGAACCTCGACACATCAAAATCCTGGCGGAGACGGAGGCGTTCGCCCATCCGCGGCAGGTTTTCATCGGTGAGCCGGCTCGCGAAGTGAGTTGCCGGGTAAACGTAGGCCCGGCGGGTCTTCGACACGGTTACTCGCATGGCATGTTCGACGATCCCGCGTTTGAGTTCATCGTAGCGCACAACCGATGGGAAGATTGGCAAGCCAGCGGCATCGGCCGATGTCCACCCATCCGCGCGTAACTTGTTGGATTTCAGATCGAAGGTTGCCTCATTGGAAGCTTGCCACCCATTATCCACCTTCTTGAACTGGTAGAATTCGTAGAGCATACGGTTGGTGGGATCGACGACGATGGCGTGGCGGTCCCCATCCTCCTTGAGTTTGTCGCGCTGAACATCCTCGAGCGTTATCCCCTTGAACTTGGGATCGCGGCTGTAATTCACTGGCCATCCCTCAATTGGGATATTGTCCGGAACCATGAACGGTCCCCTGTCGGACTCGTCCGGATAGTTCACCATCTTCACATCGATTTTCTTTTGATCCGGGGGTACGAGAATGAACCCCATGTCCGGGTTGTAACGAAACGGTTTGTTTGCACCGATCGAATTCACGATTTTTTGCGAATTCGGGTGCAGCGGCCAGCCCTCGACCGCGATG
>DASZJS010000295.1:0-4093 GCA_035947935.1 Gemmata sp.
TCGCGAAAGGTCTTAGGCGAGCCGGGAGCGTGCGCAACCGGAGGCTACACTGGTCGAATAACTTCCGCTCACGACTCCTCAATTGTTACCCCGCTCTGAACCATACTTTGTTTACTCCCACGAGCAGCATTGGTGCGCGGATGAACTACAACGATGACAGCTACGAGAGAGTTCAGAGAAAAAGTCGCCAAGCCTTAGCCCGCGTAGATCGTTACAGCCCGCTCTTCTCGCGTTCCCGCTTCATATCCCCGTGAATACGTCGACGAACCAGGTATTCATCATCGTCGAGCCATCGCCGCCCGGATGGACCCAGTGCGAAGTCGTCGCTCACAATGGCCTGAATGACATCTTCCACCAGGTTCAGGTGAAATCGCGAGTAATACTGAGAGGTCGTCCAGGTGTTGGTTATCTTTGTTTTGTCCATCTTGCGGAACAATTCAGTGATTCGGGCAAGACCTGCTTCCGAAGTGGATTGACCACAGGCACCGACATATGCCTGTGCCAGTTCGGTATAGTCTTTAGGTGCCAGCTTGATCGCTTGTGGGTGTAGAAGCTCGTTTCGTGCTTCTTCCAGGAGGGGTTTGGCCTGGTCGTGCAACCCGAACGTCAGCCATCCCGCGGCAAGGTTTTGGAGAGTCTGGAGAACCGCTCCCCACATCTCCGGTTTGGTAGCGTACTTCTTCTTCAACTCCGTCGTTGTTGCACCGCGAAGAACTTCGTTCCGGAGTTTGCTGAGGAAGTGGTCGATTTCATCGCGCATCCCGAGCTTTTTGAGGCTCCGGAGACATTGCCCAGCAACCGCGTTGATCAGTTTGAATCGGGCTTCTTCAGGTTTGCTGCGGATCAAATCGGAGAACGCATCCACCAGCTTCTTGATGAGATCACCGCGGTCAAAGTGACCGGCAAGGAACATCGCACGCTGGAGGAGCTCACCCTGTTTTTTGGGCATATCGTTGGCCTCCGGGGTTCCTCCGGTAGGACCAGCAGCCAGGGCAGCCGGCACGAGTTGCAGCAGTTCGACCGAGAACGCCTCACTCACGCGGTACGATAAAGGAATCGCTTCATGCAACAGGAAAAACTGTACCTCCTTGATAGTCCGTCCCGGAACTCCATTCTTGTGCAACTTGCGGATTTGGTCTGCAAGCCTGGCAGGTTCGCGAGTCGAATGAAGATCGGCCAGTTCCTTCTTGAGAGGGTCCGCGCTTTTTGTCCATTCGGAGTAGGGATCGAGTTTCTCGTGTGGTTCGAGTATGTCTGATTGCTCCCGGATACGCGAGATGACATAGTGTGCCAGCTTGAATGGATTGTTCACGGGCTCGCTGCCGCTGCGTTTGTGAATATCTTCCAATTCGCGCAGGACATCTTCTGAGAGCTGTCCGGCATGTGGCTTGGCCATCAGCACTTGTTCAACGCGATACTTGAACGCCTTGAACAAGAAATTCGACACGATGGCCGCGATGACCTTTTGGTCGTCCTGTGGATTGCGAGAGACGGGGATTGGCACCTCCATCACCTTCCGGGCGTCCTCGATCAGCCTCTTTGCCTTTGTGGATTCGCCAAATTTCCCAAGAGCGAAGGCAAACAGCAGATCGACATACGGCAGGTTGACTGGAATATGCTCGGTCCACTTCCGGACAGCTGCGTGCAACTCCATCGCTTTTTCATTCACGACTCTGAGCCGCTCGGAGTCTTTGAGACCAGCGACCCGGAGGAACATGGGCAAGTCGCGTTCTGCTGTGAGTCCCTGTTCGAGCAAGCGCTTAAGCAAGCGATCGCGAACGCGGGCCAAGCCGAGGACATCAGTCCCGGCGAGTTGGGAGAGTCGATAGCCGGTCAACCACACTGCCCGGACGGGAAGGGCACCTTCATGGCGCTCAAGGTACGATTGCACGACCGGGAGCCGTGAAGGGAGCCAAGATGGAATGGGGTTGTTCGAGGCGAGCCATAGGAAGCTGGCGATGGCTATTCGCGCTTCTTCCTGCCCATGCCCAGGCCCTGTGAACGATAACCGCTTGTCGAACTCATCTGCCTTGATGGTGTTCCCCATGTTGGGAACTTCACTGCGCATCCACCCGGCAAGCCATTCTGTTGGAATGGGATCGACCCCCCACATGGCGTTGAGCCAGCAGATCGCCGCCTCGGTTTTGGAATCACCAGCTCCAGTGTTAGCCGCGGCCAATTCAGGCCACAACGACTGTCGCTCCGGGGCATCGAGCCCTCCTTCGACGGCCTTGAATTGTTCTTCAAGCTCGATTCGCCGCTTGATCCACTCGCTTGGCGGCTTCACTACTTCCGGCGCCGGAAGCAAATCCGCAGGTGTCGAGAACTTCGTTCCCGGTTGCTTCCCTTTTGTTGGTCCTTTGGAAACGGGTGCCGGTCCTTTTGGACTCAGGTCATCGTTGGCATCATCCTTATTCTTCTCGCCTTTGTCCGGCTTGTTCTTTGGTCCGCCTGGATCCTTGCAAACGAAATGATCGAAGTCGAACCGTGTGGCCTCGATCCATGCTGCCAGGGGCTTTTGATCGGCCTCGATCACATAGTTGACCCACTCTTCCAGGGATCGGAATGTCCCATCGGGCACACTCTCGGGGGTGAAGTTACCCAATTCACCGGGGTACAACCAAACGACTTGATCGGCATCGTCCGCCAGTAGTTTTCTGACGGCATCCCGCCGCAAAGTGGGATGCAGACGGCGACCAACCGGCACGAACAAGTTCGGGAGTTTCCAGAAGGGTTTGAATCCGAGGACGTTTTCCAGAGGAAGAGCCGGAGGGGTCAGTTTGGATGGAATTGTCCGGAGGATAACGGTGCGGTTGCCTTCTTGATCGGTGGCAACCGCGAACTTCAGTCTCTGCGTGAGCCGATCGTCCGAATCGCGGACGAGAGTATCGAGTTGCTCGACGGCATTGCCTCGAAGAACCCAGAGTTCCGGGATATCCGCAGCGTTTCCAGCTGTCAGCCGCAGCGAAACCGACATCTTTTTCGGCGCTTTGGCTTCCATCCAACCGACGGGAGCTGTCGGGAGTTTGAACTGCATGATGTCGTAAACATCCTGGAATGCAGACTCTTCCAGGTAGATCCAATCTCGCGGAGAACGGAGCAACAAGAGCTGTTTTTCCGCGACCCGAATCTGGGGAGCGAGTGGGTGGATATGACCGAGTTCGACCCACACGCGCGGAGCACGTTCGAGGTAGGCCCGCACTGTGCCCTTCGTGCCCGCGGCGGATTTATCGAGGGCACGAAGAAGGGTGTAATACGGTGGGCCAATCACACGTAAAAGAACGCGCCGGGAATCCGTATCCCCCGCATCTGCGAACCACCGGAAACTCTGTCGGTCGTTTCCGAGGCGGAGCATTTCTGTGACGAGCGTGGGCAGGTCATCGGCGTCCGAGAGTTCAAAAAGAACGGGAGCCTGGTTCGAGACGTTGGGTGTGCCCGGCTCTTTCGTGAGAGGGAGTATTTGGGGCCAGCACGTGACTTCCTCGGGCGTCTCGGTGACGTGGCGCTTCGATCCCTTCACGCCAATCTTGTCGAGATTCTTCGTTACCGTCCGGGAGAGATTGGCTGAGGATTCGAGGTAAATCTTGCCCTGGTCATCGAAGGTGACGGCGGCGGGTGCGAGAGTCACATCCGTGGGTACAATGCTGCTCGTCAGTGCGAGCCTCAAAGTGTCGGAATTCGGAAACAGCAGGATCATGTGTGCGGACGGGGTAGGTGGTTCAATTTGACTTGAAAGCCCACACAAGCAGTTGGGTGGGCTTCAGCGACAATGCGGCTTCCGTTAGCCTTTACTACCTTCCTTCTTCCTCTCTTGTTCATTTGGCGAGCTTGTTGGCTCGTTGGATTGTGCTTCTGGCTCGCGCACGATAATCACTTCCCCCAAGTCTTCGGGTTTCAACCCGGTCACTTCTTGTACGAGCTTCTTGTGCATTTGTTCGTGCTCGTGCGGTAGAGCATCGGGCTCGGAGTCGAGCTTGATAATAATGTTTTGCTTGCCGGTGTTAGGATCGCGGCGAAGCATGATTGTCATTTCAGCCATTGGGAAACTCACCTGTACGCAGCACGGAGTGGTATGAGTTCTGGTCTTCAGTCT
>DASZJS010000296.1:0-5784 GCA_035947935.1 Gemmata sp.
CCGTTCCCGTACGAATAGCAAAAGGAGAGTATTCACGGCCTGGAGGGGAGAGTTAAATGGATGAGTTCACGAAGACACTCCTTGGTGTGGTAGTCGGTGCAGTGAGTGTTTGGATTACGAACGCACTCACTGAAAAAAAGAAAGCGGAAATGGAGCGGCGTCTAACTCTTCGCAACACTTTCGCAGACTGGCTGACTGCCGCCACGATCCTTAAGGTGCAGATCCGAATGCTGATTGAGTCCGTAGGCAGTCTTCCACAGACCAGAGATCATTATGAATCCGTGCTGCAAGAAACAAAAACCACTCTCTCCTCTGTCAGGGATTGCTTACACACCTGCCACAAAGTTTTCTTGCTAGACAAGAACCAACAACGAAGAGACTTGATGAGGAGCCTGTTGACGCCCGCTGCCAGGGGTATCTAGTGGCAAGTGGGCAGATACGAAATGCAAAAATCCCCTTATTTTAGGGGGTTTTGATGTTCCTTTTGCTTTAGCAAAGCGGTGCTTTCGACCACTCAGCCACCTCTCCAAAATGCTTGAAATTCCTGTCAATCCTTCGTGTCTTGCTTTCCTTTCATTTCACTTGTTGACACCCTATATAATAAAACAACTGTTTGTTAGTCATTACCACCCCAACCAACACAATGACACCGTTATTCAGGAACGGTTCACCACGTCCAAGAGCGATTCTACCGCGCGTTCATCGACTGGCAAGCCAAACAAACCCTATCCCGATTTCCCACTATTCAACGCTACAAAAACGGAAAAGGTGAACGAGACGCACTGCTATCCACAACAACCTGGAACGTGTGTTCCTTGAGACATCCATCCACAACCCAGCATCTGCATAGATGCTGTCTCGACTCGCGGCAATGGTTCAGGATATCTTCGTTATCGCATCCGGCATCTTGAAGGGCATCGGCAAGGATGGGCATCGCAGAGAAGTCTCTCGATTCGTACATCTGACGTGCGAGCGCTGTAACGGTTGAAGTGAGCCAGTTGGGGGAGAAGTCTGGCATGACGGTCGGTGCGCTCATCTTCTCCGCATGCAGCATCCACAGCACCACACTGAGTTTGCCCAGGTTCGTGTAAGCTGTCTGCAAGCGGGCTATCTTTGCCCTTAATAGAGCCAACTTCTTCGTCGCCTCGGCGAACTTCTGCAATCCCGGTGGAATCGGCGGATCGGGTGGAAGTGGCGTCTCGTCCGTCATCGGCCGGCCCTCTGCGATTTGCATCATCTAGATTACTTCGCGAAGGGTTGCAAGTCAGAATGCGCGGATTCTACGGTGGCTCCAGCTACTGCGAAACAAGATGTTGGTATGATTGGATTTGCGCGCGAAGGCGCCAGCCAGATAATGAGAGTGGAAAACCTACGCGAATCCGAGGATTGATATGATTTGTGCGCCACAAACACTCGACACGCTAATGTCTTGACTTGGATGCTCGTTGACAATTGCCCGACTCTTGGGAGAAAGCCTGGCCAAAATCCCGGAGCCTCCAGGTGTCTTAGAGGAAGTAATGACAGCCTTCGCCAATATGGATTCGACCAGCAAGCGTTCTTTGGCATCCGCAGTCGATCGGCTGACCGCTGCTACCGCGAGTACCAGAAAGCCAGTCTCTTTGAAAAAATCCGAGGAGTTGTGCGCCGCTTCACGGAAGGGAGTCGCTCTGGTTCGTGAGCCCCCGGCTGACACCCTGAAGATGCCCCGTGCTCGCCACCATCGCCCTTGCCCTTCTCGCCATCCATCCCCAACCGCTCGCCCTCGACAGTCTTAATCGCAGTCACGTCCTGGTCGGCAATCCGCCCTACACATGGCAGTGGTTCAACCGTGGTTGGTGCTGACGACAAGCCAGATGCAAGGGACGTATGGAAGGGAAGACAAGTCCGGTGCTGCCAATGGGCACACCGGACTTTACCATTGGGAAGTGCTGCTCACCCCCTGGCGTGGTCTGTGTATGTCGCCGTCACATCCAATGGAATGACTGGGTGGGGACCGCATCGCGAGGGTCAATAGCGGCGACCGTCCCCACCACCGCCATATCCACCGCGCTCAACGCCCCCACCTCCACCACCGCGCGGTCGGTTTTCTCTGGGCTTGGCCTCATTGACGGTCAATGCCCGGCCATCAAGTTGTGACCCATTTAAGGCTGCGATGGCTTGATCGCCACCGTCACTCATCTCGACAAACGCGAAGCCCCGAGGTCTTCCAGTTTCCCGGTCCATGACGAGTTGTGCTTTCGTCACAGTTCCATACTGCGAGAACAGTTCTCGCAAGGTCGCTTCGGTGGTTGAGAAAGCCATGTTGCCAACGTACAGATTATCGGCCACGATCGTGAACCCTTGGACAATTGGACCAGGAGGGGAAATATCCCCTCCGTCACATGGTACCCGGTTTGCATGAATGGCCTAATGAATTCGTCCTCCCAAGCATGAAGCCGAGAACCATGCTTTGCATCGGGCTTCGGAAAGCAGTTGTCGTGGCCGGCGTATTGCGAGTGGTGGGGCATCCAGCGAGAGCGATTGGGCAGATACTGGTGTTGCCGTGGGCGGAGATACGAGTAGAGGAGGGATGCCGAAGTAGCTCGCAGACACACTTTCCAAGTGGCTCAGCCGATCAGCCTGGTTATACTTCGAGTGGCACCAAGAACGTCAGCCGAGTCGGGTTGAGAGCCCATCATGGGCCGCCTCTTTGTGGCATGACTTCCACAAAGCTCTGTGGAGAATCGCGTTATGCGTCCAAAAATCAAGCGTCGTGGCTATCTGATTTTCTCTCTTTACTTTCATACAATTGTACGGTTTTACATTGCAATCGGCGTGCTTTTCCTTGTGACCCCCATCGCGACGCAGGCCCAAGGAACGAAAGCTGACTATGAACGGGCGACCGAGTTGTGGAGCAAGTATGGGGGATTGGTTTATAACACCGCCTCTGCGCCCGATTGGATCGATGGCGGCCCCCGATTCTGGTACTTGGCCCAGAGAGAAGACCGAAAGGAATTCGTGGTTGTCGATCCTCAAAAGGCGGAAAAGAAGCCAGCGTTCGATCATGCAAAACTCGCAGTGGCACTGGCGAAAGCCAGTGGTGAGGAGATCGACCCAAAGGAGCTGCCCTTCACGAGGGTTCGCCTTGATGGAGGAAAGGTTCGTTGGCAGGCGTTCGCGAAAGTTTGGGTGTTCGACCCAGCGACCGGTACGATCGCTGCCGACGCAAACGCCGCGGGAGATAAACCCCCTCAACCACGTCGCCACCCAGACGCTCGCGCTAGCCAGTTCGATCCTCATCCCATCTCCCCGGACGGCAAGAGGGAAGCATCCATCGACCAGACTTTCAATGTCATCATTCGGAACCGCGACACGGACATGTCCGAGACTCTCACGACCGACGGCACAGAACACGATCCATATTTACCAGAGTTCTACTGGTCTCCGGATTCGACCCGACTCGTCGTGATTCGAGAGGAAGTCGCAGAAAAATCGAAGGTCGCGGTGGTTGAGTCAGCACCCTCCAGCGGCGGTCGGCCACGAACAGTTGTCTACGAACTGCCGCAACCTGCGGACAAACTCTCTCGCCGCCGCCCGCGGCTATTCGACATGCGGGAAAACGCCTCGGTCGCCGTCCTCGAAACCCTATTCGCGGACTCGTATGAACTTTCCTGCATCCGCTGGGATCGGGACTCAGTGCACTTCACCTTCTTGTACAACCCTCGCGGACACCAGTTCCTTCGGCTGGTCGCAGTGGACGGCAACACCGGGAAGGCACGCACAGTGTTCGAGGAGCGGAGCAAGACATTCGTCGATTACGTCCACAAACTGTTTGTCCGCCACCTGGACTCGACCGGCGAAATCCTATGGATGAGCGAGCGGGACGGCTGGAATCACCTCTATCTTCTGGATGCTGAAACCGGCGCGGTCAAGAAGCAGATCACGAAAGGCGAGTGGCTCGTCCGGCGTGTGGATCGCGTTGACACGGCAGCCAAGCAAGTGTGGTTCTGGGCGCACGGGGTGCGACCCGAACAAGATCCATATCACCTTCACTATTGCCGTGTGAATCTCGACGGAACGGGACTCGTTGTCCTCACCGAGGGCGATGGGTCTCATGAGGTTTGGATCAGCCCCGATCGGAACTACTTCGTCGATGTGTATTCTCGGGTCGATTTCCCGCCGGTCACCGAGCTTCGCCGCATGACCGACGGGAAGCTCGCACTCAAACTGGAAACGTCCGACGTCACCGCGATGCAAAAAGCCGGATGGCAACTTCCCGAGCGATTCGTGGCCAAGGGGCGGGACGGCAAAACCGACATTCACGGCGTTATTTTCCGACCGACCAATTTCGACCCGAAAAAGAGGTATCCCGTCGTCGAGGAGATCTATGCCTCGCCGACGGAATTCCACGTTCCGAAAAGGTTCAGTGCGATCAACGAGCCGATCCAGTCGATCGCCGAACTTGGATTCATCGGTGTGATTATCGACGGAATGGGAACGAACTGGCGACACAAGGCGTTTCACGATGTGTGCTGGAAAAACCTGGCCGACGGCGGCTTCCCGGATCGGATCGCGTGGCTGAAGGCCGCAGGTGCGAAATTCCCGGAGATGGATCTTTTGCACGTGGGAATCTACGGCGGGAGTGCCGGTGGCCGGAATGCGCTCCGGGCATTGATTGCCCACTCTGACATGTACAAGGTGGCGGTGGCCGACTCCGGGAACCACGATGACCGATTCTATCATATCTGGTATGGCGAGTTGTGGATGGGCCATCCGATCGGCCCGCATTACGAGGAGCAATCGAACGTGACCCAGGCGAGCAAGTTGAAGGGAAAACTCCTCTTGATCGCCGGCGAACTCGACCGAACCGTCGATCCGGCGTTAACCCTCCGGATCGTGGATGCCCTCATCAAGGCGGACAAGGATTTTGAGATGCTAATCGTTCCGGGGGGCGGACACTGCCCAGCCGAAATGCCCTATGCTGGCCGTCGGCGGATGGATTTCTTGGTCAGGCATCTTCTCGGCGTTGAACCACGCGCAAAGTAGTCAATCGCCGTTGTCTTGGCCCGCCGATGTACGGACTCGCGTTTTATCAGTTCCGGTAGCATCCGATTCACGCAGGAGGTCCGCAAGAACCCCCAGACGATGCCGCTCGGCTGGCTCTCAAGAACGGTCACGAAGGGGCTGAGATCGCTCACGGCTCGATTGTCTGAGAAGGTGGGAGGGATCGGAGAGGATGGGATGGTCGGGGTCGGCTACACTTCCTCATCGTCCTCCTCTTCTTCGTCATCGAAATCATCGTCCTCCTCTTCCTCGTCTTCTTCTTCCTCGTCAAGCTCATCCTCATCTTCTTCTTCCTCGTCAAGCTCATCCTCATCGTCTTCATCTTCTTCCTCATCGAGTTCTTCATCTTCAGCGTTGGCGAACGGCGAGGAAGGAAACTGGTGGATTGACAGCGGCGACAGCAACCCACTTTTGGCGAGTCCTATCGGCGAAAGCAGAAAGCGAGCGGACATCGGGCATTTCTCGTGAGGCTACAGATGAACGCTGGCCGAAACGGTTCGACCAAATTGGCTTCGATTTACAGGCTGATGGGCAACGATCTACCCCACAACGATAGCCCGGGGCCAGGAGGTTGGCAACCATCCGCTCAAACTCGGTCAGAGTTGGGGGCTTGCTGGGAATGCCAGTTTTTCGACCCTCACGGTTCGGTTTCTTGCCCCATCCGTGCCCGATCTACGCCTCGAATCGCTTTCCGGGTCGTCTGAAAGGGCATATCGTCAGGTGGGGGAACAGAGATCGGAG
>DASZJS010000297.1:0-3105 GCA_035947935.1 Gemmata sp.
AGCTTTTTGCCGGTCTTTGGGGGTGGCATTACTTCTGCAACATCGGTCGCGGCGATGCGATCGATCAGCGAACTCATGTCCGGTTTTCCAGGCACGATGGCGGATGCGAACGCTCCTTCCTTCGTGTCGAGTCGAAGTTTCCCCTTGCGGACTTTTTCGTCCGGGCCGTGGCACTGGAAGCAGTTGTTCGAGAGGATCGGCCGCACGTCGCGGTTAAAATCAATCGACGTTCCCTGACTGTAACCCCCTGTGGGGAGCAGAACCACGGTCAGGGATGGAAGGAGGAAACGCAGTGAGCCGGTGGAAAACATCGCGGCTACACCTCGAAGTATCGGTGGAATAAAGTCCTTCATCAGTCCCCGGGCGGGAACTACCCGGGAAAAAAACCTTTGTTAGCTTTCGGCGGGGGATGCAAGCGGTTGGCGGGCTGCTCTCTTGTAGTGTATCCCGTTCGTCGATGAGATGGGAACGAAAAGTGGGATCAGTGCGATGCCGGGGGAGTCCAATTTGGTCGGAAGGATTCCTGTTTATGTCGGAATTTATGGAATGCTTCAGCGAGGAAGAGGAGAGAGGCACATCTTGCCCGGAAAGCAGCCGACTCATCCAATTTGTTTTTCGCGGTCTCAGCGCCAGCAGCCAGTTTGGCATGCGCTTCCCAATCGACCTGGACCCCTTGCCCCTTGGCATGATTCAAGATGAGGTTTTCCCATTGCCCCTTTTCGTTCGCGTTGAGAACTTTGGCAATTTCCCTTGCCAGGTCTTCCTGTGACAATTCCTTGTCTTTCAACGGGTTTAGCTTCGATAGAACCGTGTCAGGAACACGTTCGCTCCGCAAGGCAGTAATCGCATTATCCGTGAGCTTCATCCGAACTTGCCCTTTCAGCCCCTCGACGAGTGTGGCTTCAAGCAGGGCGAACTTTTCGGCGAGGACAGGCGAGATTTTGCAGTCGTGCCGCTTGTAAACATTCAAGGTGCGTGGCTTGTCGTGGATTTGAGTCGGCTCTTCCTCGGGTTCCTTTTTCAACTGGAGGATCAGCCCGATCAGACCACCCAAAATCGCTATGGCTGCAAGCATGAAAAGAACAACAGAACCGGGCACTTCGTTGACTCGCATCAAGAGCGAGAGGAGCGCCAGGGCACTGCCGAAACCGAGAATCGTGAACGGCCAGGGAACCGTCTGATTCCAGGCACGGATTGCTCGGTTCAGTAAACTGGGCCGCCTGGGCTTTCCACTTGTGTTGGTCGCTGACCCTCCCGGCACCCGAACGAGAAGGACAGTAATATTATCGGGTCCACCCCTGAGATTCGCGAGATGGACGAGGAGGCGGGCAGCATCATCCAGGGGCATCACGCTGACGACGGTTCCTATTTCTTGAGGTGTGACAACTCCAGTAAGCCCATCACTGCAGAGTAAGAAAATATCTCCAGGAGTAATGGGATGTGGACCCTCGATATCGATCTCGACTTCGGGATCGGGGCCAAGTGAGCGAATGATGACGTTCCGCTTGCAATCGCCCAAGTCGTCGGGATCGACGCCTTGGCGGCGAGCAATTTCCCAGACCCACGAGTGATCGAACGTCAGCTGCTCAGCCTGGCCATCTCGGATGCGGTAGGCACGACTGTCGCCTACATGGCCGACCCAGACACCTTCCGGACGCAGAACCAATGCCGTGCTGGTCGTTCCCATCCCACGGAACTCGGGGTTTTCCTGACCAATGGCGTGGATTCCGGCATTCGTTTCTGTAAACGCTCTCTTGAGCGCGATTAAGACACCATCTCGAGCGTGTTTCTGATAAAGGAATGGAATGTCTCGAACTGCTTTCGCGCTCGCTTTTTCCCCGACGGCATGACCCCCCATCCCATCGGCTACCACAAAAAGATGCCCGATTGCCTGGAATCCAGGCGCATCGACTGCCGGCTGGGCAGCACAAGCGTCCTGATTGTGGCTTCGCTTCACCCCCACATCGGTGAGGCGTGCGTACTGTACGGGCTCAAATGCCGACACGAACAACCCTCAAGAGAGGTAATCCCATAACACATCCTACCCCATCGACAGCCACTGTGGCGAGAGCAGGAGATAAATCTCACGTATTGTTAGTGGGCTCATTTGCACAGTGTTTGGTTTTTTCGAGAGTGAACAGGCGGTCGGCCACTATCGCCAGATACCGTATTCCCGGAAGAAATCAAACGCCGCAACTGGTCCGCCGACCAGGGTTGACCGGGGGCAGAAGTCTGGGTATCCCACGAATCGGAAACTTCAACGCAACCGGTCGGTAGGAGACTCAAATGATGACCGGGCACACCCGTTCCACCCTTCCCTGGTCCAGGGTTGCGCGTGTGGTCACGGTGTTGGCCCTCCTGGTTGCGACCGGCTGCGTCGATCGTCGGTTCATCATCGAATCGAATGTTCCCAATGCCCAAGTGTACATCGATAATCAACCTGTGGGAGTGGCACCTGCGCACGCCTCTTTCGATTATTACGGCCATTACAACATTACCATCATCCACGCTGGCTATGAAACGCTCACCGAACGAGTTCACGTCACTTCTCCGTGGTATGGGTATCCACCATTCGATTTCGTGACCGAAGTCCTCTGGCCGTTCCACATCCGGGATACCCGCCGATATTATTTCAAGCTTAACGAGATTACCAAGGCCCGAGTCGATGATCTGATTAACAATGCCGATGCCTTGCGACAACGCGGATACAACCTGCCAATACCAGCCCAGCCTGCTGCACCCAAGCTGCCTCCGGGTCCCATAGTACAACCTCAACCCAATCCAACTCTCCCTCCAGTTGTTCCTCCAGTCGGGCCGCAACCAGGGTCGGTCGTATCGCCGGAGGTCCCGCAACCAGGGTCGGTTGTGCCGCCTGTTGGTTCGCAGCCTGGTCCAGTCGTACCACAGGTTGGGCCTTCCACGCTGCCCAGCGTTGCGCCTCCAGGGACATCAGGAAGGCCGTAAGAAACCTAATCCTCAGTGGAGTGAACTGGCGATCTGGATGAACAGGGCCTCCAGCGTTTCTCTCTCTCCCGAAGTGTAAGCGTGGACGACGACGATTTTGTCGCCAATCTTGGTAGCCGAAATCACATGGAATCGGTTTTG
>DASZJS010000298.1:0-14546 GCA_035947935.1 Gemmata sp.
AACTTTTCCCGCTCGCCCTTTGAGGGTGAGTTTCACCTTTCCGGTCGCGACGTCCAACACTGCGGGTACATTTTCGAGCATCACGGGTGTGGCTTCCGACGCATATGCGATGAGTGAGCCGCCGTCGGGACTCAAGGCCAGCAAATCCGGGGCTCTCCCGCCGCCCTGATAGAACGACCAGCAGCGTAATTCCTGACCGGATAGTGCATCCCACACTCGGATTGTCCCATCCATGCTATTGGAGACGATTCGCTGCACATCAAGGCTCCAGAATACATTTAGGACCATGTGTTTGTGGCCCCTCAGGGCAAGTACTTCCTTGCCCGTTTCGGCGTCCCGGACTCGAATGGTTGGTTCAGGTGTTGCAGTGACGAGGCGTCTGCTGTCTGGACTGAAACAGACCTGAACTCGACCACGAAACCCTTGAATCCCCAACCAGGGGAGTGGGTCGCCCGTTGGCAATTCCAGAGCAAGCTTCTTCTCCCCCGTTAGCGCGTTCCACATCCCGACAGTGTTCTCATGGCCTCCCGCAGCGATATGCCGACCATCCGGGCTGATGGCCGTGCCGCAGGACTGAAACTGTAGAGTCAGCCTGGATTGGCCTGTCTCATCCCACACCCTGAGTCCATCCGGCGAAACAGTGCGGTAGGTAAGGACATGAGCAGTATTGGCGGTGAAAAACACGCCAACGACTGTCTCATCCGGGAACTCGAGCACTCGCTCATTATGAACGAACCCTCGGTCCCATAGTCTCACTCGCTGGCCGCCCTGTTTCTTCCCAGTCACGAGTGCCACGCGGACGCCGTCGGAACTCAACTGGACGTCCACAATGTCCATGTTGTCCTTGATGATTCCTGCCGGGGCGCCGACGCCGAAGGGTCCGAGAATTTCCATCAGACCACCCTCGCGGAGCGCGACAAGGGAGCCGTCGGGGCTGTACGTCAGGCGGGTGAGCCGGGATGCGCCGCTGCTGATGGTGGCTAGCTCTCGTGCGTCCGTTTTATCGTTCGCTCTCCCGCCGCCTTGTAATTGCCACTCGGTTCGCCCTTCCGTGGCATCGAACACTTTCCCGATTCCATCGGACACCAGGGCGATCCTAATCCCGTCCGGGGTGAACGATTCACGAGAGACCTCACCCAGTGGGCCTGGGAGAGTGAACATTTCCCGGCCCGTGGCCAAGTTCCATACCTTGACCGTCTGGTCTCCGTTCCGGGTGGCGATCCGCTTACTGTCCGGGCTGAACGCGACGCTACTGATTGGACTCACAACCCTATTCTTGAGCACAATCGTGCGTTTCCCACTCGATGCATCTTGTACGTACACCGATCCATCCGCGTTACGTGCGGTGACGTGTGGACCGGTTGCGAGGTAAACGAGCGCAATCGCACTGACCGGCACATGAAGTGTGCTTTGGACTCGGCCGGTCGCCGCATTCCACTCGATTACGGTTTCGTCAGCTTGAACTGCGCTGATACACATACCGTCAGGACTAAAAGCAAGGCTCCCGAGGTTTCCGTTGTTGAGGATTCCTTTCAACTTGTCCACCTTGTCCGTATCCAGATTCCACACATTCACCGGACTAGGCCCCCCCGATACACAAAAGGCGAGTCGTCGATTATCGGGGCTGAAGGCGAGAAGCTTGAACCATGCGCCATCAGGACCGGGATTAGAAGAGAGTTCCGCGCCAGTCGCCTGGTCCCAAACTTTCACCGA
This sequence comes from Gemmata sp., assembly GCA_035947935.1. Lineage (GTDB taxonomy): Bacteria > Planctomycetota > Planctomycetia > Gemmatales > Gemmataceae > Gemmata. The sequence goes on from DASZJS010000298.1 coordinate 1,714, forward strand.
ACCACCCCAATCGCTCGAAGCCAAGCGCTTGCCATCGCCACTGAAAACGACGCCGCACACAGGGCGTTTGTGTTCCATCCGAGACTCCTTCTCCCGTCCCGTCGCAGCCTCGAACACTCGCACCCGTTGGTGCCCATCTGCAACGGCGATACTTTCACCATCCGGGCTGAATGCCAACGACTGGGTCTGATGCACCGCGAAGGTGATTTTCTTCAGGCCGGTCTCCACATCGAAGACGTGGACTAAATCGCCAAATCTCGACACTGCCAGGTGTCGTCCGTCTGGGCTGAAGGCAATGATGTCCCAGGGTGGAACATGTTCCATTTGCTTGAGCAGGAACTTCTGTTCGCCCGTCGTCCCGTCCCAGATCCATAGACCTCCATTCGCATGGAGCGTTGCGATCCACCGCCCGTCGGGACTGAACCTCAGGCGAATGACTTTGCTGGTCGGGCCTTGGAGGGAAAACTCTTCTCGGCCAGAATCCGCATCCCACACGCTGACTGCTCCGTCCTTTGTTCTGGCGACGATCCGCCGGCTGTCTGGGCTGAAGGACAGGTTGTGAATGGTGTCCAGCTCATCCCAGTGTTTTCCACGCAGGGAATGCAGCCGCTGGCCCGTCGCAACGTCGAATACCTCTGCGAAACCCTGGAAACCACGTCGCGTTCCGAAGCGAATATCACCGGTGGTCGGGTCGATATCTCCCACTGGAAGGCTGGCCCCCAGGACGATGCGTCGACAATCGGGGCTAAAGGCCATGCTGGTAAGAGAGCTCACTGACGTCCGAATCGGAATGATGAGCCTCTCCCGTCCCGTGGCCAGTTCGTAGACCCTGACTTCCCAATTCGCCGCGGCCGGCTTGGCCGCTTTGAAGGAGGCATTAAGAGCGGCGAGTGCGAACAAAAGTCCGTCGTTGCTAACTGCCATCACCGCGCCGCCGTTGGGTTCATTGCCCCCCAGCACGTCCAACCTCCTGACCTTGCGGCATAGCTCGCGGAGGTGCCTCTGCTCCCACGTTTGCTCGAAGGCGGGTTCTACTTCGCTGAGCACTCGCTCGGCCTCGGCCACGTCGTGCCGCTCCCAGGCAAGCAAGGCCACATCAAGTTGCCTTGCGTGTTCAAAACCATTTCTCAGCGTTGTTTCCGGGGTATCTTTTGATGCCCCCAGGTCTGGTGGCTGACGCAGGAACTGCACGGCAAGAGTCGTGCCGAGGATTCCGGCCGCCAGCGTCACGATCAAGAACGACGCAGTCAGCAACGGGCCTCGTTTTCGCTTCAGGAACTTCCGCAGGCGGTAGAGCGTGCTCGGCGGCCGAGCCTCAACGACCTCATCGGCCAGGTATCGTTGGAGGTCCCGGGCCAGGTCGTTGGCCGTGTCGTACCGACGCGTGCGGTCTTTCTCCAGGGCCTTGAGAACCACCCAGTCGAGTTCTCCGCGCATCATCTTGGAAAGCCAGGCCGGATCAGTTCCGCGGCTCGCGGCCACACTCCGCGTGTTGGTGGTCGAAAGCTTGTCGCTCGGCCGTGGAGCCTCGACTTCCCGAACGATGCGGAGGATCTCCAGGATGGCCGCCTTGCCGAGAGACTTTCGATCGACCGGCGTAGTCCCGGTCAAGAGTTCGTACAGCAGGACGCCGAGGGAGTAGATGTCGCTACGGGTGTCTATATTCGGATTGTTCAGGCTGGCCTGTTCGGGGGACATGTACTCGGGTGTCCCGATGACGACTCCAAACTCGGTCATCAGAGTTTTGTCGGTCAGGGTTTGTCCAGTCGCCTTGGCTAACCCGAAGTCGATCACCTTGGGGATCGGGTTATCGTCGTACAGTGCCACCAGGACGTTATTCGGCTTGATGTCCCGATGGATAATCCCTTTCTGGTGGGCATGCTGGAGCGCCTGGCAGACCGGGATAAAGAGTTCAAGACGTTGCCTGGGCGTGAGCTTCAGGTCGTCGCAATACTTGGTAATCGGGACGCCCTTGACCAGTTCCATTACGAAGAACGGGCGGCCCGAGGCCGTGGTTCCTGCGTCGAGCACCTTAGCGATGTTCGGGTGGTCCATCATCGCCAGCGCCTGCCGCTCAGCCTCGAACCGGGCGAGGACAGCCCTTGAGTCCATTCCCGCCTTGATCACCTTGACCGCGACGGCCCGCATGACCGGCTCGGTCTGTCGGGCCAGGAAGACGCTCCCCATACCTCCTTCGCCAATCTCTTCGACGAGCATGTACTTGCCAGCGATGACACTGCCGACCTTCTCGGCTGCACAAGTGCCATGAGCCTCGGTTTCGCTTGAGATCTGCGGCTCACCCTTGGCTACAAGCAATGCCAGCCATTCCGGGTCGATATCGGGGAAGCGGCCGGAATAGTCGGTACCGGATGGCGCCTCGCCCAACTTCTGGCGATAGTAGACATCGAGCTGGATCAACTCTCGAAAAGCGACTGGCAGGACTGACTCCGGCAGTTCTAACGCTGCTTCCCAGATGTCCGGCCGGCCGCCGGCACGCCACTTGGATTCGAACGTGTTGCATGCCTCATCCAGTAGAAGGGCTTGTTCGACGGATAACTCGACCTCCGATTCATGGAACGATCCCGTAACCGGCTGTCGGTCTGAACCGTCAAAAGAATAGGTTGGCCTGCCACTCTCACTCATTGGCCGCCTCCCGCTTCCAGATGCCCCGGATCAACTGGAGCTTCCGCTTCACCGACCGCGGAGCGCAACCGACCTTCGCCGCCACTTCATCCACCGAATACCCATCCATCCGGAAGAGAGCGACATGCCGCAACTCTGGATCTTGAAGTGCACCCAGAAGGCGTTCGCACTCTTCAGCTACCTCAGCGGCGAGGGCCGGGTCGGGCTCTCTCGCCAGCATTCCATCGAAGACTGCGGAGCCGTCTGTCGTCGCCTTACCGCCACGCTTGAGAGCGCCAGCGTCCCGCACATGGCGGGCTGCTTTTCGCAACGTGAATGCAGCCAGTAGACGCCACAGACTATCGCGATCGGTGAGGTCCGGGAACCGCCCGGCCTCGGCGTTGCGGCAAAAACTGTCGAAGACGCTGAGAGCAACGTCTTCCTCGTCAGCGGCAAGACGAGGAGCATCCCGGAGTCGTTTCCGGGCCAGCCCGACGAGCCGGTGGAAGTACTTCTCCCACAAGGGGCGTGCTGCGGCAGATTCTCCAGCCTGGAGTTGGCCCAGCCAGACGGTGACTGCGTCGTCGGTGGACATTGTTGAAGACGTTAGTCGGGTGGTTGCGTGGACCGATCATACCCGATCCCACCTGAGGGCACTCGGGGAGCAATTCAGAGATTCGTCGTGGGTTGGTGGTTGCCTCCTTCGGATGAAAGGGAATGCCGGAACGCGGCTGGCAGGGGCCAACATTTTCAAAAAAAAGAAATTGTGGCCCCTGCCAACCGCGGTTGGGCATCTCCCTGGTAACGAGCCCGAGCAATGCCGTGACTTGCGGCTGTGTGGGCAACCAAAGGAGAAGTTGCGATGCAGAACGAATCTCTGAAAACACTTGGGGACGAAACGAACAACGCGCACGGCAGTCGCAGCTTCTGGACGCAGTTCTGGGAAAGTTTGCGGGGCAGCTTTTTGGGCCATCTGTTCTTGAGTTGGGATTACCAATACTGCCTGGTTCGATCGATCTCTCCCGGAAGACCGACTGGAGGTATGGATTTCTTGCAAAACTCCATTGCATCGGTCCACGACACCTGCTCCACAGGACGGTCCGTTCGTTTGAAGTAGCTCGGTCCCGTCCCCATCACTGCCTTCCAATGTGTCTGAGTGACAGGGTAAATCGCTAGATGAAAACCTTCGGTCAGTTTTACTTTGTGATGTGGCGATTCAGGCTCATCTTCCGACTTGTATCCGCTGCCCAGAGGAATTTGCCCAGAGAAATGAAAGTCAACACCATCTCAACGCTGCCATCATACAGCATTCGTTCTTGTGGCATGCATGATTGCACTCTCCACTCGATCAACTTGATCGTCCGATTCTGGCATGCCGGACGTTCTAGATGCTTTGCTGGCTCGTTACAGGTTGCCAGACGTGACGATAGGCCACAACACGAATCGTAAAGGCCAATATTTATAAGAGTGAAAGCAGGTTCATAATATTCACTCTTCGATATTTTTGGTAATAGTATGCCAAACCTCATCCAATGTTCGATGTGTCTCAGTTTTGTGACCGTCGAAGACAAGTTTTCCGATAAGGTCATATGCCCGACATGCAACCACCCACAATCTGTTGAGGAACAAACGCCCGACTCTCCGCCGCTGCCAAAGAACCAGCCCAACGAGTATGTCTACAAGATTCTCGTGCCACTGATATATGTTGTGATCTTTCTACCTCTAATTTTTGCGGTTTACTATTTTGTTATTTCCGCCGACAAACATGCACCGGTTGAGGATAAAGGCACTACAACCGAGAAAGAGAAACCTCGCCCAGCCCCAAAGCCAAAACCAAAACCAAGAAGTTCATCATCCGAAAAGGCATATAAGGATTCCCTGATCTCTACTCCAAGAACCCCAATCCTGGACGAATCAAATCAGGATAAACAGTAGGTGCCGATGCTGTGCCGCCCGAACTCAGACCCTCATTCTTCCTCTGTTGTGCCACAAGTTCGCCAGCTTCCAACCTCTTGATCTAATGGGCTCCTCCGTCCGTTCACCTTTGTATTCCACCACCGCTCCGGTACCAGTCATGTGGTACGGCCCGTCGGCCCGCTAGCTAATGAGTCAGAATTGGGACATGTCCGTTTTTGTTTAAGGTGGGAAAGCCGCCCGTTTTGGTGACTCGTCATCTTGATTCGTAGGTGCGAAAACGGGGCGGTTTTTCCTCGCCAATATCCAGCTTCGGTCGATCAACTGACAGAATAGCATTTCGGCGGGTCGGTTACCTGAGATATCGCGATGTGAGAAAGCTCGACGAGCCTTTTCATATCGAAATACCCACCGCGAGCAAATTCGTGATTGCGTAGCGGTCAGTCTTCTGGTACCTAAAAAACAATCAAACTCGCGTTTTCAAATCCACTCGAAGCGCACCTCAGCAATTCAGTCTCCATCAACGGAGAGCGCCCATGCCCATCAGCTGGACTTGCAAATGCGGGAAAACTCTCCGTGTAGCCGATGAACACGCAGGAAAGCATGTCGAATGCCCGGTTTGCAAGACGATCTGCGTGATGCAGAAAGAGGAACCCAAGCACGAGGTTGTACCTGGTGGGCAAGCAGATGCCACGCCGCCCACACCAGTGGGCCCTGCGGCCACACCCGAGCGCGAGGTTGATGGGCACGAGGATGATGAAGAGGCATCGAGTCTCGGTCAGGGGTTTGAGATCGTCGGGGAAGGACGGTCCAAGGGAAAGCGGCATCGCCACCGTGAAGAGGACGACTCAGCTGGTCGCCGACGGAAACGACGCCGCTTCGACGGCGAACCGCGGGACTCAGACTTGGATCTGAAGGACGAAGAAGCAAGGAAGGATTTCGATCACGGGCTGACACTCTCCAACATCAACTTTGGTATTGTCATCGGGATTACCCTGATGATTGGCGGAGTTGTTTTGTTTCTTGCCGGAATGCAGGGGGGCATGTTCATCTGCCCGGCTGTCGTCTTGTTTGTGCTTGGATTCCTGCTCCTCGCGAAGGGTTTGGCTAGTGGGTGATAAAGTATGACGCCTTGTGCGATGAGTACGCTTTCATCAGCTAATCCCGCCAGTTTTCAGGTAGTCTGCTGTTTGTGGTCGGATGCTGATTCCAATACCATCGAATGGGAAAAATATTGTCAATATTCGGTGGACGTGGTAACGTTAGCCGAAACGTCCGACGCTAATGAAAAAATCATTAAGAAAAATCATTTCGCCCTGACTCGATTTTGCGTGTCCTACGGACAGTGCAAGTGAGACCGCAGTTTTGGGACTCTTGCACCGAGGTTGCTCGCTCGATGGACGACATACTGACGGCCGCTTTGGAATTGCATCAATCCGGGCAACTGGAGCCGGCCGCGCAGTTGTATCAGAAAGTCCTGTTCCAAGAACGGGACAACGCCTCTGCGCTGCATCTGTTGGGAGTGCTTCACGATCAGCAAGGACAGCATGCTCGTGCTGTGGAAGAGATTGGCCGGGCCGTGGCCCTGCGGCCGAACATTCCGGCCTTTCACGCCAACCTGGCTGAGGCCTACAGATCGCTGGGACAGTTTGAACGCGCGGTGGGCTGCTGCCGAACTGCCTTGCGCCTCTGGGCAGACTTCCCCGAGGCCCACTGCAACCTTGGCCTCGCTCTGCAAGGTCTTGGCCGCCACACCGAGGCTGTCGAGCAGTTTCATCGCGCCTTGAGGCTTCGGCCCGATTTTGCGGCGGCTCATAACAACCTCGGCATCACCCTACGCGAACTGGGCCAGTTTGAGGATGCACTCAGGCACTTCTTTCGCGCTGTTCAATTGGCCCCCGACTACCCCCCTGCCCGCACGAACCTCGGCCAGCTTCTTCTCGATCGCGGCAAGCCGGAAAAAGCCGTGCCTCATTGTCGGGAGGCCGTTCGCCTGCAGCCCGATCTGGCCCCCGCACACCACAATCTGGGCAATGCCCTACGCGCTATCGGCCAACTGGTTGATGCCCGCTCTGCCTACCTGGAGGCAATCCGGCTTGACGCGAATCTGGCCATTTCCCACACCCATCTCGGTCTGGTCTTGCAGCAAGACAACCATCTCGACGATGCGCTCGTCTGGCTGAAGCAAGCGGTCGAACTAGAGCCACGTAACCCTGATTTCAGGGAGTATCTGGCAGACCTGCACATGGAGCGAGAGGAGTTTGCGGAGGCCATTCCTTGCTGGGAACAAGCTCTCGCTCTGGAACCGAACCGCCCATCCGCGCACAGCGGGCTCGGCTGGGCGCTGCACGAAGTGGGCCGGTCGGCAGAGGCGAGCCAGCATTATCGAGAGGCGCTGCGGTTGAAGCCGGATTTCGCTGCGGCACGCATGAGTTTGGGGGGACTCCACGAGGAGATTGGTGAGCTGACCGAGGCTGAGACAGCCTTTCGGGAGGCTCTGGAGCTGCAGCCGACTTTTGCCTTGCCGCACGGCCGCCTGGCGACGCTTTTGCGAGGTAAACTGTCGGAGGCGGACCAGTCCGCGCTGGAGGGGCGTCTTGCCGATCCCAAGCTGGCAGACGGTCCCCGCGCCCGATTGCTCTTCGCCCTTGGCCACGTGCTCGATGGCCGCGGTGAATTTGCCCGCGCAGCGGAGTGCCTGCAGCGTGCCAACGCCCTGACAGCGGAAATGAACCGCAAGCAAAAGCGTGAGTACGTCCCGGTCGAGCATGAGCGGTTCGTGGATAAGCTACTCTCGGTTTTCGGGCCGGAGTTTTTCGCGCGGGCACTTGGTTCCGGACTTGACACACGCCGACCGGTGTTTATCTTCGGGCTGCCCCGCTCAGGCACCACACTTGTCGAGCAGGTGTTGGCCAGCCATTCACGCGTATTCGGTGCCGGTGAGCTGCGCCTGGGTCGTCAAACATTTGAAGCCATTCCGTCCATCCTGAACCGATCGGACGCACCCGTGGTCTGCGTGCCCAATCTGGATCGCGCCGCCATTCGTCGCCTTGCAGAGCAGCATCTGGAGGGGCTCCGCGTACTGGATGGCAACGCTGCCGAGCGCATCGTGGATAAAATGCCCGATAACTACCTGTACCTGGGTTTGTTGGCCGCCCTTTTCCCTCAGGCAGCCTTCATTCACTGTCGCCGCGATCTGCGTGACGTGGCGGTATCGAGTTGGATGACCGATTTCCGCAGCATCCGTTGGGCTAACGACCCGGAGCACATCGCCTCGCGTTTCAGGCAATACCGCCGGTTGATGCAGCACTGGCAGACCGTGTTGCCCGTGCCAGTGCATGAGGTCGTGTACGAACAACTGATCGACGACTTCGAGACGGAGGCCCGGCGTTTGCTGACCTCGTGCAGCCTGGAATGGGAGCCGGCTTGCGGGCGCTTCCATGAAACGGCTCGGCCGGTGCGAACGGCCAGCGTGACGCAAGTCCGCCAGCCGCTCTATCGCCGGGGGTTGGCACGATGGAAACACTACGAAGTAACCCTCTCTGACCTGTTCGCCCGGTTGCCCATTGATTGACCGGTTGGCCGCATCATCGTGGTGCGACGTTGGCTCGACCCTGAGGATCACCTTAACGATCCGCGTGTGATCCCCAGAACATCATGGAGACTCGCCGTGCTGTACTGGCTCAGCTTTTCCTGGCGCAAACGGCTCTTTCAATCTTGTTTGTCTGGTCACAGCCGATCGAGCCGATCACCCCTGCGACGCACCGTTGTGCCGATCGTGGAGCTGTTGGAAGGCCGCGTCTTGCCCAGCGTCAGCTTCAACTTGATGGAGTTCCATGATCCCAGCCGCATACCAGCCGGTTTGAAACCAAGCGCATTGGGAATCCTCCCCCAGGACAATGGCTTTGACTTTCCGGTTGGCTACACGCCCGATCAATTGCGAACTGCTTACGGAATCGACAGCGTCATGTTCGGATCCGTCGTGGGGGATGGCACCGGGCAAACGATCGCGATCGTCGATGCTTATGACGACCCCGCGTTCGTCAACAGCACAGATTCCAACTTCGCCAACAGCGACCTCGCTCAGTTCGATGTACAGCTTGGTATTCCCGATCCGCCCAGCTTCACGAAGGTGAACGAGAACGGGCAGACGAGTCCACTCCCGAAAACCGATCCGGCAGGTGCCGGAAACGTCAACGGCAACTGGGAGATTGAGGAGGCTCTGGATGTTGAATGGGCGCATGGCATCGCTCCGGGTGCCAGCATCGTTCTCGTCGAAGCCAATTCGGACAGTAATAGTGATCTGTTCACCGCGGTAGCGACGGCCGCTGCTCTCCCCGGCGTCTCAGCAGTCTCCATGAGCTGGGGAATCGACGAGTATAGCGGAGAGAATTTGCAGGACAGCACGTTCGTGACCCCAACCGGGCACCAGGGGGTCACATTCCTGGCCGCTTCGGGCGATAACGGCGGCTATGCCTACGACGCTCAGGGCAATCCGACCACCACGCCCGGCATACTTTATCCGGCGGCCTCGCCCAATGTCGTCGCGGTTGGAGGGACGACCCTTCAGCTCAATGCCGACAATACCTATTCCAGCGAAACTGCGTGGTCAGGGAGCGGTGGAGGAACGAGTCTTTACGAAAAAGAGCCGGCATACCAGCAAGGCTCCCAGAACACCGGCTTCCGAACCACGCCAGACGTGGCGTTCGATGCCGACCCAAACACCGGCGTCGCGGTTTACGATTCGTACAACGACACAGATAATAGCGGCCCCTGGGTCGAGGTCGGCGGCACCAGCCTGGCGGCACCCTCCTGGGCCGGTCTGATCGCGATCGCCAATCAAGGGCGAGTGCTGGCGGGAGCATCCACGCTCGACGGCCCGAGCCAGACGCTGCCGGCTCTTTATGCCATTTCAAAGACCGACTTCAACGACATCACCACCGGCAATAATGGCGTCTTCAGCGCGGGGCCTGGTTACGACGAAGTGACCGGCCTGGGATCGCCCAATGCCCCGGGCTTGATGGCCAGCCTGTCCACATATGGTACCGCCAATCACATAGCGATCACGTCCCAACCGCCCAGCAGCGTTATCGTAGGCGACAGCTTCGGTGTCGTCGTCGCGGCTGAGGATACACAGGGTGGAGTGGACCCCGGCTTCAACGGCACGTTGACGATTTCGTTGGATGCCAATCCCTCGGGTGCGACTCTTGGGGGAACCCTCACGGCCACCGCCTCTGACGGCGTGGCTGTCTTCGACGGCCTGACTCTCAATCAGTTGGGCAGCGGGTACACACTCCAGATATCCAGCTCGAAATTTCCCTCGATCACCTCCAATTCTTTCGACATGATCTCAAACCCCACACCCTGGCAGGGCACGTTTTACCCGGTGCCGACCGATGCCAGTCTGCGCACGGCCATTAATGATGCCGATAGCAATGGCTACGCGTTCAACACCATCCTCCTTTCGGCTTCAACCTACCTTCTCTCCGATGCGTCCTCCGGCGGACTCGTTATCGATAATGCTTCTTCGTTACCGAGCAAGACGTTGACGATCGCCGGACAGGGACAGACCAGCTCGATCATCGGATCGGTCTTCAACTGGCTCGATCGGATCTTCGAGATCGAGGGTTCCGGTGGGCTATCGCTGAATGTCATTATGCAGAACCTGACCATCCAGGGAGGCAATGCTCAGAATGGCGGCGTTCTCGGCGGAAGTGATGCTTTGGGCGGCGGTTTACTCATCGACGATGCCAACGTGACGTTAACGAATGATGTGGTGCAGAACAACCAGGCGCAGGGAGCCCTTGGGGCTGCCGGAAAAGCCGGAGCAATTGGAGCAATAGGAGGCGCTGGCGGTAACGGCGATAACGCCACTGGTGGCGGCATTTACCTGGCCAGCGGTACACTATCCCTGTTCAACGACACCATCAGCGGTAATGCCGCCCGTGGCGGCGTTGGTGGAGCGGGTGGTGTAGGTGGGGGCCAGGGCACCAAGTCTGCCGCGGGAGTCACGGCTGGTCAGGGCGGTTCGGGCGGACAGGGTGGTTCAGCGGCTGGGGGGGGAGTCTATGCGGCTAGCGGGACCGTGCTGCTCGATCACGATACATTCCTCTCCAACCAAGCCATCGGAGGTCCAGGCGGCACTGGTGGAACAGGCGGAAGCGGTGGACATGGGAAGAATAGCCCTCCCGTACCAGGGGAGCCTGGTGGGGTCGGAGGTGCCGGAGGGTCTGGGGGAGCAGCAAGCGGTGGCGCGATCTATCTCGCTGGCGGGAGTCTCACCTTGACGGGAACAGCCTTGCAGAAAAACTCCGCGCTAGGTGGTGCCGGTGGTCAAGGGGGAGCCGGTGGGCCTGGGACTGCTGTGGGAGCCAGCCTCAGCGGTATCTTCGGGGGTAGTGGATCGACTATCAATCTCGGTGGTCTCGGAGGCTCCGGAGCAGGTGCCGCCGGAGGCAACGGTGGAAATGGCGGCGCGGGCGGCGCGGCATCGGCAGGGGGCATTTACGTTGCAGGGGGGAGCCTCACCTTGGTCAACGCTACTCTCGCAGGCAACCAGGCGGTTGGAGGGCAGGGTGGTGCGGGAGGCCGCGGCGGCACAGGTGGTTTTGGTGCGGCCACCAACTCCTTGGGACTTCCGGTCGGCAAAACCGGTGGCAGTGGCGGCACGGGCGGTCAGGCAGGCCCCGGCAACGGGGGGGGAATCCTCGTGGCTGGTGGAAAGGTCATCCTGTACGCCAGCACCTTGAACGCCAACCTCGCTCAAGGAGGAAAGGGCGGTGCCGGGGGAACTGGCGGCTATGGTCCAATCGCAGCCCTGGGAAGCGGCAGTTTCACCTTTGGTTCTGGCGGCGGTGGTAGCAGTGGTTTTGGGGGAACGGGGTCAAGCTCTGGCTTGGGTGGTGGCAATGCCGTCAACAGCGCTGGCGCAGGTGGCAACGGAGGCAACGGAAGGACAGGCCAGGGAGGCGGGCTTTACATCTCTGGCGGAGCCCTCACATTGAGCAACGACACAGTTGCCGGCAACACCGCCGGCGCTGGGGCGAGTGGATCAGGCGGTCCTGGCGGAAAGGCGGGGACCGGTCACCTCACAGGCGGCTCGGGAATCGCGGGCAGTCCCGGCGATTCCTACGGAGGCGGTCTCTATGTCAACGGTGGCACCGTCAACCTCAAGAACTCCACGGTTGCCCTCAATACCCAGGTTGGCACCGGCTCCGGAGGCGGGGCTGTCGTCCAGTCTTCGGGCACAGTCACAGCGGTGAGTACGCTCTTTGGCGATAACGGCTCAGTGGATTTTTCAGGCTCCATCACCGCGACCGACTCGCTCTTCCAGACGGCACCGATCAATGGCACGCTTTCCGGATCGGGCAACGTCGTCGGCGTCGATCCTTTGCTCGATGCCAATGGGCTCCAGAACAACGGCGGCCCCACCCAGACTATTTCGCTACAGGCTCTGAGCCCTGCCATTGGTAAGGGAGCAAACCCAGACAATCTGTTCGCCGATCAACGCGGCTACGGCCCGCGCTCCGGATCTGACGGCACCGATATCGGTGCCTATCAGGCAAATGCGCAAGCCGACACGCAGGATCCAACCGCCACGTTACATGCAGGGTCAGTGACGTCTGGCAATGCCTCCGCCCTCAATCCCTATACGTTCACGATCACCTACTCGGACAATGTGGCCGTGGCGGTTTCGACTTTGTCCAATGCAGTTGTTGAAGTCCTACCTCCCGGCTCGGGAGCACCCATTTCGGCGAATGTCGAAGGCATCGTGGCAGTTGGCGCGACCGATGGGATCGGCAATGCCGTGTCCTTCGTCGTGACCTATCAGATCACTCCTCCGGGTGGTTCCTGGACATCGGCCGATAATGGCAACTATACCGTGAGTCTCGGGGGCGGCACGGTTACCGATCTTGCCGGCAATGCAGTGGCATCAGGATCCCTGGGAACTTTTTCAGTCAGTATCAGTCAGACCCTAACGGCCACAATCGCCGGCCCGTCAGATGGCTATTCGGGCGTCGCCGGCCAGATGCGGACATATACGGTGTCCGCGACAGATCCATCGCCGACCCAGCAGGCGGAAGGCTTCACTTACAACATCGCATGGGGAGACGGGCTGACCGACACGGTCGGCCCCGGTGCCGCTTCTCCCGACACCGTGAGCCACGTCTATTCAAAGCCCGGGACGTACACAATCACCTTGACCGCCACCGATAATGCCGGCACGACAAGTTCCCCGGTCACGAGTACGGCTACGATCCTGGCTTACGAGCTACAAGGAAGCACCCTGGCTATCG
>DASZJS010000299.1:0-4405 GCA_035947935.1 Gemmata sp.
ACAGAGAAAGACCCGTCGTCTCTTCCTCTCTCTGTTTCTTTCTTGCCCCTACTCGAATTCACAACCACCCCCATTTGACCGCCCACCCACTCAACAGAATCAACCCCTTCCGCCACGACGGAACGCGAATGCGTCGTGTGAGGACGTTCGGTATATCCTTCTCGATCTCTCCCAATAAGCGCCGATACGTTCCTGCCATCACCCGAAAAATTGCTCGCCCCTCCGTGGAAAGTACACTATCGAGCGGCTCGGCCAAGCGATAATAATCCTTCGCCCGAGCCACCTGGAATTGCATCAGAGCACGAAACGCAGAGCCACCATTCGCAACTCGCCACTCTTCAGGCGAAACTCCGAAGCGAGCCAGTTCATCAGACGGCAGATAGACTCTGCCGCGACACCAATCCTCGTTCAAATCGCGGAGAATGTTGGTGAGTTGAAAGGCAATTCCGGCGGCCTCCGCGGCCTTTGCCGCGGCGTGGATGTCCTTCGCGGACACACACGATCGGAATCCCCACACCCGAACGCATGCCAGACCAACTGCGGATGCCACCCGGTAGCAGTACGGGTACAGATCCGCGAAGGTCGCAAAGTGCATGGGCTCAATATCGGTCTCGACGCCATCCAGAGCATCGAGAAGCAATTCGGACGGAATACCAAACCGTTGAACGGCTTCAAAGAGAGCCGGATGGATGGGATGGTTAAACTTTCCCTCGATTGCCGCGAGTAATCCGGCTCGCCAGGCCCGGAGGTGCTCCCATTTCGCGGAGATCTCTTCAGATTCATCCGCGAGGTCATCGCTCACGCGCAGGAACGCGTACAGTGCCTCCATCGCACGCTGCTTGGCCGGCGGAAGGAGTCGAAAGGCGATGGGAAAGGAACTATTGGCCAGACGGGTAACGCGGCGACAGTACAGAATCGAGGATTGAAAGTTTGCCAGGGGTATAAACCCCTGGCTATTAACAGTAACCCCGTTGGGGTCAAAAAATGTGTCCCGTTGACGTCGCATTTTTGACCCCGACGGGGTTATCGTTAATAGCCAGGGGTGTAAACCCCTGAAAGCTTCTCACCGATCCTATTGCCCCAGATCGACTCGAACGCGCTGTCCAATTCTGAGCGGAGGTCTGTTGGCCGGCTTCGCATCGATCACTTCAATCAATGCTGGCAGGACGAGAGTGTCTGAGCCGAGTAATCCTTCGGAAGAGCGCTTGGGAAGGAATGCCTCACCGACCCGTCGGACTTTCCCTTTGTAGGTCAACTTGGGGTCGGAGTTGTCGTAGATCGTGACCTCTTTGCCCTCCAGGCTCGATGACACACGATGGGCGAATTCTGCCTCGATCTCCGCTCGAACGACTCGTGGCCCCGCCGGGATCAGCCAGAGGGCTGGTTTGACTGTACTGATTCCCAGAGTGGCCCCGCGGCTGATTGTGACCTGCTCGATCGTTCCGGGAGTCTTCGCCTGGACAGTACAGAGATCGACGGCGGTTTGCGCTTTCGTCACTTCTGCTTGTGCCTGATCTACTGCGACTTGAGCCTCCTTCACCAGAAGTGAGATGTCGCTGGTCTTTAGCTGGGCTAATTCCCCCTTTTTCAATTCCAATTCACTTGATGAGGTGATGTAATCGCCGTTCGCCTCGAACAGTCTCACATCATTCTTGAGTCTGTCTGGCCATGTTTCCATCGGAAAGCCGGCGGTTGAATAGCCGGTCTCCAAGTTGTGCTGGGTTATGGAGTACTTATCTTTATTGATCTGCTTCTTGGTCTCAGCGATCTTCACAGCCTCCTCAAGGAGTGCCACCTTCTTGGCATGTTGTTTTTCAGCCTCCTTTGCTGTTGCCACCTTGCTACTGGCCATCTCGGCGTTGATCTTTGCCCGCTTCAGATCACATTGTTGGATGGATGTGTCGAACTCATAGAGCTTCTGGTCCGCATGGACCTCGTCGCCGTCCTTGACGAACACTTCCGCGATGGTTCCAGACGGAAGAACGGGTGGAAGGCCGTATGGAATGGGCTGTGGATTGCTGTCCACGGTCCCGAGAACAAGTGGACCAGAAATCTTGCCATTTGCTCCCGGGGATTCGGCCTTTACATTCTCGTCGTGTCCGCCCGTCAGCAATTTGGCACCCACGAGGCTGCCAATCATCACCGCCACGCCAATCAGATACAGTGAAAAGCGAAGCAGCACAGGCCGAACTCGTCGAAGCCACGTCATGGGCGGGGTCTCCTTTTTGGGGACGTTGGCAATAGGGCATGGGCATTGCTTCCGAGGAGGATGACTGATCCATCCCGGTTTCAAATCCAATACCTCGCTACCAACATCGCGATTCCGTTTCCCGACTACCAATCTTCAACATCTCCACACCGCTAGTGCGGCAGTGGTCGTTGTTCCAGATGCCCATCTTCCATGTGGAAGTAAATATCCACAAATGGGATGATTCGGTGATCGTGTGAAACGACCAGAATCGATGCCTGCCGGTCGTGGGCGGCATCGCGAAGCAATTCGATCACCTTTTGTCCGTTTTCCCAGTCGAGGGCACTGGTCGGTTCATCCGCAAACACGAACATCGGGTTTTTGACCAGCGCGCGACCAATCGCCACGCGCTGCTTTTCACCGCCCGACAACTGAGCGGGCTTCTTGTGCTTGTTTTTGCTCAACCCCAGTCGATCGAGCATGTCATCAGCTCGGCGACGGGCATCGCCAGAACCCGTTCCTTCGCCCCACTTCAAAACAATCTCCAGTTGCTGCCGGGCCGTGAGTGCGGGAAACAAGTTGTAGCCCTGGAAAACGAAGCCGGTGTTTTTCAGCCGGTATTTTTCCCGCTCCTTCGCAGACATACTCCATACATCTCGAAGCTGACCCTCATCCGCTGCCAACACCTGGCCGGTATCTGGCTCGAGGAGCCCGGACAAAATGGCCAGCAAGGTGGACTTCCCCGATCCACTCGGACCCATCAACAAGGCCAGTTGTCCGGGGTGCAAATCGAGAGTCACCTCCTGCAAGGCCGCTCGTCGGGCCGTGCCATCGCCATAGGTGCGCGTCAAATGCACACCCTTCAGGCTCGGATTTATCTGGGGATTGGACATTGGCTTTCAGTGTTCAGTGTTCAGTGTTCGGTGTTCAGTTAAGATTTAAAAACTATGCTTGCTTGGTTCCCAACTCTTAACTGAACACCGAAAACCCTATCGCAACAAATCCATTGGTTCGATCTGCCGTACGCTCCGCAAAGCAAAGAAGCCGGCGATCACGGCCATCCCCATGGTAACCACAGTTGTTCCCACCAAGACTTCCCAGCGGAAATCAACATCGGCGTTGAACTGTCGTGCCAGGTACCACAGTCCGAAACAGACCGGGACTGCCATGACGAGTCCCGCTATTCCCACCCAAAACGATTGCATCAAAACCATGATCGAGATACGCCAGCGCGGAATGCCGAGTGCGAGCAAGATCGCGAACTCCTTGGCGTTGGCTCTCGTTGCGGAGTAAAGCGTCTGGGCAGTAATCACCGCTCCGACAAACAGGCCGAGGAACGCAGCGAACCCGATCGCCACGCCCGCCTTGGTGCGGAACAACCAGTAGAGTCGCGAGCCGGTCGAGAATCCTTCAGCGGTGTATGCCATCATGTCGCTGCCGTACTGGCTGCGGAGTTCCTGAACCACTTGCTTCGCACGGGCGGGAGATTCACACCGAGCCAGTATGTATGTGATGTGATCGGGTGGGAGCATGAATCCCATCAGGTGCCGTGCTGTGTAAAGAGAGCAGAACACCCAGGGGGCAGCAAGGCTCTTGAGCCCTTTGACCGTGCCGACAACCGTCACCTCTTTACCATTGATCTTCGCTTTCCCACCGGACGTGTTGAGTTCAAACTCTTCGATCTTGGATTCATCCATAATGATCGCGTCTGGCAGCGTCAGAGCCACCCGTTGTTCTTGTGTGAGCATGGTGGCTGCGCCAGCCGCTCCCTCGTCGAGAACGCTGCCGAGCAGGAAACACAACTCCGTCCCACCTGTTGGTTTGGTCAAGGTGGCGAAGTTGGCGATGTATTGTTCGGGCATCTCGACGCCTGGAAGCCCGGCGATGCGGGTGATGTAAGAAGTCGGAATTGGCTTACCCAGATCGACACTCTTCACGGCGGTCGAGCCCACCCAGATATCCGCAGTGGTGTTGTCGATCGGAATGGAAGTAATTTTGAAAAGGCCCAGAAGCAATCCGCATTGAAGCGCAATCAGAACGGCCGCGAACGTCACGGACAGCACGCCCCCGAGGTAGCGCGATCGTTCGTGCCAGAGAGTTTGCAGAGCGATTGACATACCAGACGCTCTCTTGTCGGGTGGTCGAGGCCTTGCGAGCCTCAACCAAAATTGGTGGGGTTCGCAAAGCGCCTCGACTCGCCCTACTAATATCTCGTGG
>DASZJS010000300.1:0-10783 GCA_035947935.1 Gemmata sp.
CCCTTCTCCCTGAGGGAGAGGGGTTGGGCGGTGAGGGCGATCATGCGCTTTCACTACTGCCCTCCGGGCAGCACTCCGATATACGGGAGATGTCGGTATTCATCGTTGAAATCCAGCCCATATCCGACCACAAACTTGTCGGGGATTGTGAACCCGACAAAGTCTGGCTCGAATGGAACTTCCTGCCTACCGATTTTTCGGAGTAACACCCCAACCTTCACCGATGCCGCACCCGATCGATGAGGTGGGCGACCACCCGGGTAAGGGTCTTCCCGGTGTCGAGGATGTCGTCGAGCAGGAGGATATGTCGGCCGGCGATGTCCGGGAGAAGTTCGTCGTGAATCTCCAGTTTCCCGGCGTTTGTGGAGGTTCCGCGATAACTCGATGCGGTGATGAACGCGACCCGGAGCGGCAAATCGATCTGTCGAACCACATCGGCCACGAACATCAGACACCCATTGAGGATACCAACCACCGTTACCGGCTTCCCCTCGTATACCCGGACAATATCCGAGGCGAGTACACTGAGCCTGGTGCGAATCTCGTCGGCAGTGATGAGAACATCCATCGGGGCGACTCCCACGGGGATGTTAGTTTCGAGTATTGGGTTTCGGGTTTCAAGCATTCATTCCGTAGTTCACGGTTGGATTGGTCCTGATTTCGGGTCTCCCGACATTGGTTGCGAACCACACGCCAGATACTGTGTCAGTGAAAGAATGATACTACTGGCGATTGAAAATCCAGGAACCACAAACCAAACAGGGCGGCGAACATGGCGAAGCGGCTCGACCACGTTATCGTCATTGATATCGAATCGACCTGTTGGGATGGCGGATTTCCACCTCGCGGGGAGACAAACGATATCATCGAGATTGGACTCTGCCCGCTCGAAATATCCTCCGGACGACGACTGGAGAAGCGAAGTATCCTGGTGCGTCCCGAGCGGTCGAAAGTGAGCAACTTCTGTACAGAACTGACGACTCTCACACAGGAGCAGGTGGAAGGGGGTATCGCGTTCAAGGACGCCTGCAAGATCCTGGAACACGAGTATCTGTCACAGGAGCGGCTGTGGGCCAGTTTCGGGGATTACGATCGCCGCCAGTTCGAGAAACAGTGTCGCGACCAGAGTGTTCGCTATCCATTCGGCCCAAGCCATTTGAACGTAAAGACACTCTTCGCGGTATCGCGGGGGTTACCGAGCGAAGTCGGTCTTCCGCAAGCGATGGCCTTGCTCGGCTTGAAACTGGAAGGCACGCACCACCGTGGACACGACGATGCCTGGAACATCGCAGCGGCGTTGTGGGAGACGCTCAAAAAGATGAATGGTCCGCGACAGGGATGAATTCCATTCAGGGATGGATAGCAGATCAGTCGGCATTGGCAAATCACAAGTTTGTTTATAATCAAAGTGATTATTGCGACCAATGATCGTGTCCCGAGGGGCTGTGACACATGACAATTTGTTACAGTGACTGTTGTGTCAATCTATGATTGGGATGGAAAACGACTTGTAAAGTGCCAAAACACATCATCGCAATCTTGTTAGATTACTGACGCCGAAGACAACGCTGACAGACGCTCCTTGCGCCTTCAATTCAACACGCCCGAACTGATGACAGTCCGCCCACGCGTGGACAGACTGCGAGAGTGAGCTGTTGAATCAAGACCAACTTCGCTCAATCCAAACACGAACTCCTCAGATTCTGCAGTTCATCGTCCGTACGTCCCCAGCAACTCAAGCGCAATCCGCGCATTGCACCCCAGATTCCTGAAGTCCAAAAAACGCGCACTTAGCATTTGACGCCTACAATTCCCAACGGTATTATCCCCCTCCCCACTGAGCTAACACCTCGCAAGACCGATCCGCCCGTCTTTTATCCACTCGCCCTTCCCAGAGAACTTCCATGGATCGGAAGCGTTCGTTCATTGCTCGTCAAAAAGTCTCGTTAAGTGTGGAACAGCTCGAGGACCGAACGGTTCCCAGCATCTTCACCCCAACTCAAATTCAAGAAGCGTATGGATTCAATCAAATTGCGTTTTCAACCTCAAGAGGAACAATTGATGGGAACGGAGCCGGGCAGACCATCGCTATCGTCGATGCCTACGATGACCCGAACATCGTTTCCGATCTGCAAACCTTCGACCGGGCCTTTGGGCTGCCCGATCCGCCATCGTTCACCATCATGAAACAGAGCGGTACCATTGCCAATTCTCAGTGGGCGTCGGAAACCGCTCTGGATGTGGAGTGGGCGCACGCCATTGCCCCAAGGGCGAGAATCCTCCTGGGTGAAGCGCGGTCGAATAGCTTATCGGACTTGGTGTCCGAGGTCGATGTCGTCGCGAACCAGCCTGGGGTGAGCGTAGTTTCGATGAGTTGGAGCGCCAGTGAGTGGTCCTCCGAAGCAGATTTCGATTCCAATTTCACAACCCCCGCGGGTCATCAGGGCGTGACCTACGTTGCTTCGACCGGGGATGACGGCGCTCCTCCATCCTGGCCGGCAATCTCTCCAAACGTCCTTTCCGTTGGCGGTACGTCGCTTGTGGTGAATGCCAACGGTTCCTACAAGAGCGAGACCGGATGGAGCGGCAGCGGGGGTGGTGTGAGCGCGGATGAAGCCAAACCGGTTTATCAGGAATTCGTCTCGACTGGATCGAGTAAGCGAACCGATCCGGATGTGGCATACGATGCGGATCCAACGACGGGTCTCTACGTTTACAACAGCTACGGCGGCGGCAACTGGATTGAGGTTGGGGGCACCAGTGCAGGTGCGCCACAGTGGGCCGCTCTCGTTGCGATTGCCGACCAGGGCCGAGCCCTGGAGGGAAAGACATCCCTCGATGGGGCTTCCCAGACCCTCTACGCGATTTACCGGATGGCGCAGACCTCTGAATCCACCTACTTCCACGATGTTACGAGTGGGAGTAATGGATACGCCGCGAAGGTGGGGTACGATGACGTGACCGGCAATGGGAGTCCCGTTGCCAACATGGTTGTGGCGGGACTTGTGGCATGGAACGGAGCGGGATCGTGGGGGTACGTGGGTTCTGTGGCTGTCTCAGCGTCGGCGGCCTCGAAGAAAGCGGCTCATACCAATGATTTTGCCATTCCGGTAGCCCCTCCCGGGGAGGTCGCTCAATTCCTGGCAGCTACACCGGGTGTTGCTTCTGTTTCGTTCGGGGAGTCAGGATACACGCCGGTTGGCGGTCAACCGCAGACCATCTCCTCGACACCGGCTTTCACACTCGCGAACCTGGAGACTAACGAGCCTAACTCCCGAATGCGTGTTCCAGACAGGTCGATCGACGAGACGCGGTCCGAGTGGAACTGGCCTTTCGGTCCCAACATCGAGACGATTCATTCAGCCGTTCAGACCTTCGCTTCAGATGGTGAAGTGTCGGCCGATGTGACGAGTGACGACTGAACCGCGGGGTTGGCGTTTGAAGTGACGGTCCCGAAAACAGAAGCACCCCGGAACCTGGTTCCGGGGTGCTTCTGTTTTCCAAGCCAACGCTTGCGATTGGCTTCAGACCGTGAATGATGGTGGGTATCTGACTGGCATCGTGAACCTTAGGTAGTCTTCCGTAGGTCCGGCGAGCCGAGCCGGACAAACCTGTGCGGGCCGCATGGTTTTAGGAAACAGCGCCGGGGCAAAACGATCTGGGTACTGTGCCGCTCGGCTCGCGGCACCTACGGAAAACCAGCCATTCGTGCGGTAGATCTTTTCGTGCTCATCACCTTAACCTCCCGGGAGGCTTTCCATGCGACGATTGGCTCTGTTCTTTATTTTCTTGTTTATTCCCCAGGCGGGACGAGCAGCCGAATTCGATGCAAAACCAATCGATGCCGTCGTCGAGAAGGCCATGAAAGAGTTTCAGGTGCCCGGGGCGGCGGTTGTGGTCGTCAAGGACGATGAGGTGATCTACCTGAAGGGTTTTGGGGTTCGCGAAAAGGGGAAGCCTGCCGAGGTCACTCCGAACACCGTCTTCCCGATTGCTTCGTGTTCCAAGGCGTTCACATCAACGGCAATCGCGATGCTGGTCGATGAGGGCAAACTGGCGTGGGACGACAAGGTCCGCACGCACCTCGACTATTTCCGACTCTCCGATGAACTGGCCGACCGCGATGTCACTGTACGCGACTTGCTATGCCACCGCACGGGAATGCCCAGGCACGACATGATCTGGGCGGGCCAGAACCTCGACAGCGGCGAACTGATTCGCCGCTGGGGTAAGGGTGTTCCATCCACCTCGTTTCGCTCGACGTGGGAATACTCGAACATCCCATTCACCACGGCGGGAGTTATTGCCGGCCGTCTGGAGAAAAGCAACTGGGCAACCGCGATCGAGCGGCGAATCCTCACTCCTCTCGAAATGAGTTCAACGAGTTGTACCGTCGCTGCCGGGCAGGCGGCACCAGACCACGCAACCCCGCACTACCTTGGGCTCGATAAGAGCATCACCGCGGTCAAGTGGGACGTCATCGATCATGCTGGTGGAGCGGGGTGTGTGAACTCGACCGCAACCGATCTGGGAAACTGGCTCCGGTTTCAGCTCGCGGGAGGCAAGTTCGGGAGCAAGCGTCTCGTTTCAACTCGGGTGCTTCACGAGACGCACTTTCCGCAAATGTTGTTGAAGGCCGAAGGGGTCTGGGCACTCTACTTTCCCCCAAAATCAACTCGCTTCACGACCTACGGGCTCGGTTGGTTCGTCCACGACTACCGCGGGTTCAACTGCGTGTCGCACGGTGGCACGCTTACCGGTATCCGCGCTCAGTGCATGATGGTCCCGGACAAAAAAATCGGCGTGTTCGTGGTCTGTAATCTGCGCCCATCGCTTTTCCCCGAGGCGGTCGCAAAGTCAGTCCTCGACCAGCTCCTGGGTCTGCCTGCAGAGGACTGGGTGACCCTCAGCAAGGATCAGCTTGCTCTGTTCGACTTCAATGCTGCCGTGCGGTTGAAGAAGCGGGAAAAGGATCGCAAGCCGGACACGAAGCCCAGTTTGCCATTGAAGGGATACGCAGGCACCTACGACGAATCGGCCTATGGCCGGGCGGTCGTATCGGTCGAAGACGACAAGCTCATGATCCGCTGGGGGCACTACACATTCCGACTCGAACACTATCACTTCGACACCTTCACAGCGATTCTCGTGGAACCGGCTGATGAGGCGATTACGTTCGACCGTACCTCGTTCGATGTGCTATTCCGCCTGGGAACGAGCGGGGAAGTCGAGGGGATGAAGTTTCTCGACCAGGAGTTCAGGAAGACGAAGGGAAAGTGAGCCGAGCTGGGAACTCGGAACGCACTCCGCGTTCCGAGTTCCCAGCTCGAAAGGGTCAGTCACCATTGCCATCAAGCAGCGGCTGGATGACGTGGCCGCGGTTCAGTTGGACCGGCCGATTGAGCCGGTCCCGGACCTCTGCGTGCGGGTCGATGCCCAGTATGGAATAGACCGTTGCACCGATATCGTCCGGAGAATAGGGGTTCGTGGATGGGTAACCGCCGTTCTTGTCCGATTTGCCAATCACCTGGCCGCCCTGAACGCCCGCACCTGCAAACAGTCCACAGAAACAGGGAGCCCAGTGTTCCCGACCGGCTTCCTTATTCACCTTTGGCTCGCGGCCAAACTCGCCAAGCATCATGACCAGGGTATCCTCAAGCAATCCCCGGTCGGAAAGGTCATCCAAGAGAGCGGAGACTCCCGCATCGACTGGCGGCACCAGTTCCTTCTTCATCCGCTTGAAGTTATTCCCGTGGGTGTCCCAGTTCTGCACCCGGCCCATGTTGGCTTGCACCACGGGAACTCCGGCCTCGATCAATCGACGAGCCAGCAGGATCGATTGCCCGAAGGCATGTCGGCCGTATTTGTCGCGAACCGCTGTAGGTTCCTTGTCGAGCTCGAACGCCCGCGCCACCTTGCCGGATGTGAGAACCGCAAGTGCTTGCTGCTGCTGGTCGGACATCTTCTTCGTTTCGGATGATTCCGAGAGCCAGCGCTGCTGTGAGTTGACGGCATCGAGGAGTGCCATCCGGTCCTTCATCTGGTCGATGTCGATACCGGGTGCGGGCCGCAGGTTATCGACCTTGAAGTCCGGCTTGTTCGGGTCGTTGGTGATCTGCATCACATCGTAACGCGGGCCGAGGAAACCGGCATGCTGACCCGGCCACAGAAGCGGCCCTTCCATCAGATACGTCGGCAAATTCACACCACCGGGAGTACCTTCGCCCGGGTTTCGGAAGTAGCTCAGTCCCGCGGCATAGTTCGGGTAATCATCTCGCGATGCGATCTTGTCGAAGAACGCTCCCGGCTGTTGTTGTCCGGTCAGAACGTGGTGACTGGCAACGAGGTGGTTATTCTCCCGGTGCGACAGCGACCGCACAATCGCGTACATATTCGACCGGGCAGCCAGCTTGGGAAGTATTTCGCAGGCGAGTAAGCCGGGTGTTTTGGTGCCGATCGAGGTGAGTTCGCCGCGGATTTCGGGCGGGGCATTGGGTTTCGGGTCGAAAGTTTCCAGGTGGCTCGCAGCACCGGTGAGATAAACGATAATCAGCGACTTGGGCTTTTTCCGGTTCGAGAGCGAGGGCTGATCCTTACCGCTCGCGCGAGTCATGGAGCTGAGACCGACCCCGAGTAACCCGGAATAGCCAACCTGAAGCACTTCGCGGCGAGTGATGCCGATGGCGTGCCGGTGCGGAGCAGTCGTATTCACCGGAATGAATCCTCGGATGAGGAGAAGGTAGGCAAAAAGGGGGCGGCAGGCAGATACGTCTATTACAGCATATTCCCAGCGTGGGGCAATCGCAAACTGGTTATGTCACAATTCCGCTGATTGCTCCATCACACCCGCCGTTGCCATTCATTCGGATCGCGCGAAGTGTGGAACACGGAGAGGACCAAGAGAGTTCCTCGCTCCTCGCGATAAAACACGCAATATGGATAGCTTCGGACAACCGCTTTTCTGACATCTTCATATACAACAGCGTGAATTTGGGGGTTCGTGGCAATACGCTCGATAACTTGGCTGATTGCAAGTGTGAATGCCCTGCCCAGACCCTTCTTGCGGTTCTCGTACCAGTTCGCAGCCGCATCAAATTCCTCCCGAGCTTCAGGGAGGAAATCAATTGGGCGATTCATTCTGGAAACCGTCCCAAAGCTTCAGTTTTAATTTGTTCCCAGGGAATAACAGCAGCCGGATTCTCCTGGTGCGCAGCCACGCGACGATCCAATTCCGCTTTTTGCGCCTCAGTAAGCAAGACTTGTTCTTGTACGGCCTCCAAGCTGTCCCAGATCTCCTGGATGAGTGCAATCCTCTCGTCAACGCTCATGCTGTTGATGCCAAGTGCTTCAAGGGTGATGGACATAAGTTCTCCAGATGAGGGTACACATCCAGGCTACAGCACGTGCCATCCTTCAGCAACCGAGGAAACCTCACTTCACGGGGTTCACGTAATCGCCGCGCATGAAGCCGCTATCGGTTGGTGGGGCGTATCGGATATCGAGGTCGGCTGTCTCCAGTCGTTTCGAGTTTTGTACCCGGGATTCGAGAACGAGGTCGAGGATGCCGCTGGTAAGGAGGGTTCGCTCGACCGGATAAGGCGGTTTACCCGTCGCCAGGAACTTCTCGATATGCGTTGTCAGGGCTTCCAGGAACGCAGCCCCGGGCGGTGGCGGGAGCCAGAACAGACACGAGGACGGTTTGGCTTCGTCTTCGACTTTGGCCGCGAATGTGTCATCCGCGACGTGGCCATCGAGTTGCAAGACCGTCCCCCTGCAACCATCGCGATACTCGATCAGGAACGCGATCGGGCCTTTGACGAAGTTCCCCCAGGCAGTTGGGCGTGGGAAGCGTCGGCAGTTCGATCGCACATCGCCCGCATTTCGGGATGGGCTCCGACCCAGAGCGTGTTCGAGAAGTTCCCACGACCACAGCCCATCATCTCCCGCTTTCCAGACCGCATCACCCTGAAGACAGGTGACCGCCTTCACTCCCTGATTTGCGGGCTTGGGGTCGGTGTTGGTGAATCGCCGCTCGACCATGCACTGCAAGGCTTCGAGATCGTGAATACCGTAGATTTCCAGTTCGCCGCGGGATGCAACCAGGGCTTCGGTGATCTTGGTTCCGAGCTTGAACTCCAGTTCCGGCCGTCGCCAGGTCACCGGTAGGCTCGACCCAGCCATCAGTGGGAAACCGACTTTCTGAGCGGTCTCGACCATCTCGAACGCCTTCGTCCGGTCATAGCTCAGATGCTTATCGCAGAAGACCGGAACCGAACGGCCAGAAGCACGAAACACCTCGACGATTTTCTTGAAGTAGTCGTAGCGCGGATAAAGCTTTTGCGCCTTTGCGTTATAGGGATAGTCGCCGTGTTCCCCGATGAGCAGGACGCCATCCACAGCCAGCTTGCCGGTGCCGAGGGTGAGTGCATCCTCGATTGTTTGGGAAACGCGGAAACCGTGTTCCTTGGCGAGATCGCGGCTCAAATCGCTGGCCTTCACCTGCTCGACATGGGCGCTGGCAATGCCGTACTCCGGGAAGTGGTGTTCATCGCCAACCATGTAGCCATCGAGGAACCGACCGGCGATGTGGTAGGTGTGTGAGAGATACCACCAGACGGTGCTAACCACCGCGACGTTCTTCGCGGGAGGTTTCTGTCGCTTGGGTGGACGGCTTCGCGGAGTTGCGGTCTGCTCGGCCCGGGCAAACGGAAGGAGTGTTCCTCCCGTCCCGGCAAGTGCAGCGGAGGCGAGGAAGTCGCGGCGAGAGAATGGCATGGCGGATTTCCCGTGTGGTGGTCCGTTTGTGACCATAAAGACAAAACCCGCCCGTGGCAACGGGCGGGCAAAAAAGTCTACGAGGAGGTTTCGCTGTCTTCTACCAGGGGTGGAGCGAGCCGAAGGCGAGCGTAACCCCTGGAGTGTTGTCATTCCGCCTTGGCATTCTTGGCGTAATCCTGGAACGCCGCATCCTGCTTCGCGAGTTCGGTTCTGAGTTCCTTGATCCGTGCCTGGCGTTTCTCGATCTCGGTCTCCTGGTCATCGAACTTTTTCAGATATCGCTTGAACGTCTCCGACTCCTTGGGTGCCCGCTCGATGTTCTTGCGAATCCGGTCCTGGTCGTCGGCGATTTCTTTCAACGCGGCTTGCTCGGCGTTGATTCCCTTCTGGGCTTCATCAATCTTCCCGCGAAGTTCGAGTACCTTTTTCAGAACCTCACGGACGGCTGGCTTTGATGCTTCGTGCTTCGAGAAGTGCAGGAGAGTATCAACGTCGCCTGAGGTCAAAGCGAAAGTCTGTCGAGCCGGCGACTCCTCTACCACTTCGAGCGTGGCCAGTTCGCCAGTTTTCACCGCGACCTCGAAACGATAGAAGCTGCGAGTTTCATCGGCGGGGTTTTTCGGGGTAATGAGTTTTCGGTTATCGCGTCGTTGATGTTCGATAATCACAGTCCGGTCCTGTGAGTTGCGATTGCGGATGAGGTATTTGGTCGTCCACCGATTGCGCATCTGCACTCCCAACCAGCCGACCGTCACCTCCACCCCCTCAAAGGTCTGGGTTGGTACTCCCTCACGGACAACCACTTCCGTCCCCAGATCGATTGCATAGCTCACAAGGCGCGTTTCATCGGGCTTCAAATCGGGCAGTCGAGCATCACCTGCGAACGTTCCACCGTCGTAGACCGCCACTGGTCCCTGCGCCAGATGGAGTTTCGTTTTGTTCGCCAGTTTGAGACCGAGGAGAGGGTATTTGGCAAGGACGTTAGCGTTATAAATGCTCACGCGCGAACCCTCGACGGCTTCGTTGACGAACGGCAGCATGGCCGATTTTTGCCGGGGCAGGGTCACCTTTTCTTCGATTGTGTACTCGAACATATCGCCCAGCGCACCATCCGCGACAGCCAGCGCCCCAGCCTGCTTGTCGAGAGGATCGCGAACTGTTGGTGGTCGTTCCACGTCTGCGTTCTGAGGAGCGTTGCCACGCACCCGGTCAAGATACTCCGCGTAACTCAGCCGCTGGCCGTACAGAGTTCGCAGATCGGGTCGAGGTACTCGCGGGAGGTAAGGCGAGGCACCCATGAATCCGCCTTGAAACCCGAACTGGCCGAGTTGTCCACCACCAATTGAAAGTTGCCCCCCACCGAATCCCTGGTTATTCCCAAACTGCTGGCCCCCACCAAATCCCTGGTTATTCCCAAACTGCTGACCCCCAAACTGGGCCTGGCCACCGATCCCACCACCCATCCCAATCATCCCCCCAACTGGGTTCACCTGCGCACCGATGCCCATGTTCCCCCCCGGGTTCAGACCACCTTGATACAGAGGCGAACGGAGCGAGGCATACAGTTCGGGCTCGACCGTTGGCCGGGGGACGAACAACGGGTCATACATATCCATCTGGAATGTCATCGGTCGGCCAGCAACGAGGCCGATTTTGACATCGTTCCAGTCCTCATCAGTTGTGTTCTCGACGTTTGCCCATCCCTGAATGCGGGTTGCGCCTTTTTCATCCACGGTAAGACGATAACTGGGTTTCCAGAGTGGAGCTTCGGTCACGTACCCAATGGCCACACGGCGCTTGCCCTTCCCACTGAATACCACGGAGACGGTTTTTTTGTTGTCGCCACGAGATGAAGCGAGCAGTTCCAGTGCTTTGCGGAATTCGGCCTGGAGTTCCGGCCGCACGAGCTTGATTTTCTTGAGTTGCTTCAGTTCGACCGTTTGAAGTCCATCTTCGGTCAATATATTTAGTAGTTCGCTGGGAACTGGTCCCATCGGAGGTGATG
>DASZJS010000301.1:0-21603 GCA_035947935.1 Gemmata sp.
AGCAACGCCCGGTAGCGATCGGCCGCTGCCAGCAAATCGATCACCGGCTGCGTGAACTTGGGATCATCACGCTTGCTGGTCCCGCCGGTCGCACCAACCGGAGGAGCGGCAATACGCGGACTGCCGATCTGCGCTGCCCAATCCATATCGCGTTTGGCCTGCTCAAGCCCCTTCTTGCGGCGTTCGGGATCTTCGACAATCCACTCGGCAAACCCGATCACATCTGCCACCTTGAGTCCGGCCTGCTCGATGCGTTTCCGGAGATCCTTGAGCGAACCGCCTTCCTTCACATACGCATCGATCTCGGAGACCCACGGTTCGATGGCATCGTAGCCGGCCTTCGCGGCAATGTCGATTAACTCGACGATCGGTCGGGATTTGCCGTCCTTGTCGCGGACGGTGCTGGTGTTCAGGCAAAACCCGAAGGTGGTCTTGGGTTGGGCTTGCACGGGCTGGCCTCCCGGGGCTTGGGTGGCGATCGCCGCGGTGCCAACAACACCTGCAAGCCAGCCGCGGCGTGAAAGATCGCTGGACATCGGACATCCTCAGTCGTGAAGGCCAAAGAACCCTGCACAATGTGTTACGTTCTCATCTTATCAGGATATACTGTCATCCTGAAGCGGCACGATCTCATCACGACGGAAACCATCCACACAACCCGCTCAGAATCAATCGGATATCGGCAGCGAGGAAGGAGTTCTCCATGCTTCGCCTGGCTTTGTGCCTTCCCTTCACCTTCATTCTCGTTTTGGTCTTGTCGGCAGCCGATGAGCCCGATCGCCTTGCCATCCGCAAGAAGATGGAAAAGGCAATGGGACCACTTCCGGGACCGGAGCGGAAAGTTCCGCTCGATGTGAAAATCGTGTCCGAGGAAAAACTCGATGGCTATGTGCGGAAGAAGGTGACGTTTGCCGTCGAGAAAGGCGATCGCGTCCCCGCGTGGCTGCTCATCCCCATCCCCAAAAACGCCGCGGGCAAAGCCAAGTATCCCGCAGTTTTATGCCTTCATCAGACGATCGCCATCGGCAAGGACGAACCTGTCGGGCTCGGGAAACAGCAAAGCAAACAACAGGCGTTGCATCTGGTGCAACGCGGCTACGTCTGTCTGGCTCCGGATTATCCGAGTTTTGGGGAGTACAAATACGACTTCCCCACTGCATTCCAACGCGGCGATTACCAGTCCGGAACCATGAAGGCGATCTGGAACAACATGCGGGCTATCGATTACCTGCAATCGCTCCCGGAAGTGGACCCGGAGCGCATCGGCGTGATCGGGCACTCACTCGGCGGCCACAATGCGATGTTCACTGCCGCATTCGATGAGCGACTCAAGGCGATTGTGTCGAGTTGCGGATTCTGTTCGTTCGCCAAGTACAAGGGCGGGAACCTCAAAGGCTGGACGAGCGATCGATACATGCCTCGGATCGCATCCGAGTTTGGGAATGACCCAAAGAAGATGCCGTTTGAGTTTGCCGATGTGATCGCCTGTTTCGCCCCACGAGCATTCCTGGCAGTAGCTCCGCTCCACGACGATAACTTCGATGTGACCGGTGTGAAGGATGCGATTGCAGCCGCTGAGCCGGCATACAAGGCACTCCGGGCAGCCGATAACCTCAAGGCCATTTATCCGGACGCTCAACACGACTTCCCCGAGGAAGGGCGAAAGGTTGCGTATGAATTCTTGGACAAACACCTTCAGTAGTTCAGGCTTTGCTAGTGTTCAGTGTTCAGTTAAATCCTTCAGACTCCGCACGCGAAGTTTCAATGTCTTCGCTGAACACTGAACACTGAACACTGCCGGGGAGTCTGCCATGTCCGAAGACGCCGCATTCGATGATCCCGGAACGGGTATCCCGTCGGAGTTTCCGAGCGGGTTTCGGGCCGCAGTCACCCATGCCCTCACCGGGTTGGGATATACCGTTGTCGGATGGGAAGCCGAGGGGGTAAACGTCGTCGCTCCTGGAAACAGCCAAACGGCCAGTGAGCGCGAACACTACATCGGCCTGTCGAACCTCCATCGCCGGGCTAAGGTTGCCGAACGCGCCGAATGGCCGCCGATGATCCACGAGTTCCTCGAACACATCGTGGGAACGCTCAGTGGACCGACAATCCCGAACGATCTCACCACCATCGCGACTCAACTCCGACCCCGACTCGGACGCCCATTCTCCCGCGAAGGACGCGCCTACCCCTGGGGGATTCCTCTCCCCGGCACCGGACTCGAAATCAATCTGGTGATCGATTACCCGAACACAATGGCCTACGTCACCGAAGAGATGCTGAAGAAAACCAGTAGTTCCGGAGAAGATTTGCTCGATCTCGCGCTCGCCAATCTCCGGGCAGTTACCAGTGGAGACTTCTTCGAGCAAGTGTCGGACGAACTCGATATCTTTGTCGGGCACTGTGGCGATGGGTACGATGCAGCCCGGGCGCTCCTGATCGAAGACCTTCTACCCGAATCCTCTGCCGGCTTCCTGGTGGCGATCCCCAGCCGCGAGGAACTCGCGGTCTGGCCGGTCAGCTACGAGGCGCTCTCGAGAATCCATGTCATCAAGTTGTTTGCGGAAGACAACTTCCGGGAGCATGCCTACCCCGTAACCGACGATGTGTTCTGGGTATGGCATGGAACCTGGTATCGCTTCGGAATTCATGTTGATGAGAAGAATGTGACCGTTTCGCCTCCGGAAGAATTTCTTGCGGCATTGAGAGCATTGGGCAAAACGGGTTCCAGTGAAGGTGAAACTCCAACGCCGTGATACGATTCGCCGGAGCCATCGGTAACAACCAGATGGCGGCCAGTGCGTCGAACTTCTGAAATCGTATCGTGTTGTGGTTGCGTCTGCTTGTATGTCGGGATACCTTCGTGGTATTCCTCTCATCATTTATTGAGGCCAGCGAGCGGCGAAGCTCCACCCCCTCCCTGACGGTCGGGGTTCGCCTAAAAGCCACGGGCTTAATAGGATCAGGCGAACCCCGACCGTCAGGGAGGGGGTGGGCGGCAAAGTGACCCAGGGTAGCTCACCGAGCCTCGCAACCCTGGGCTTCGAGATCACAACGCCTTCGGCGTAGAGACAATGCCTTCAGGGGGAACCGTTGCGTTTGAAAGCGGTTTCCGCAGAGCAAGGGAAAGGTTGCCTGATAAGGGACCGTACTACCACCATGCCGCGGCGACCGAGGGTGAATTCGCCTTGTATAATCGGCCTGGTTCAATCGCGGTAACATTAGGTGACAGGTATTGTCTGGACCTGGACCGTAGACATCACGCGGAGCGTGATGTCTACGGTCCCGAGTAGTAGAGCCTCTGGCCCAACCCTAAACCCACTGTCACCCAACTCTGAACCATGCCGTATAATTGACTTGAACGATTGAAAGGAAACCGCTGCCGCAGGGTGTTTGAAACAATCCGCCCGGTCGAGCGGGACCGAACGCGGGTCAAACCCCAACCGTCCAGACGATGGCCCGGGCGATGTCAGCTGCACCCCGTAACCCGGCGTGTAGCCCTCACGACTGGAGCCCCGGAGAATTGCTGATGCCCGAACCCCGCAACCTGGAACCAATCGAGCCAACTCTTCTGCCAGGGAGCCTGCCGGTCCCACCTTCCGTATCGCCAGCCGACACACCCGCTCATCCGGGCGCGCATGAGGAGACGATCAAGCCACAACCTTCTGTGGTTCCGAACTCTCATCCTGCTTCCAACTCCTCAATGACCGAAGCGGATATGACGCGGGCACCGGTGTCGGGAGCTGGCACTTCGGACGCATCCGCCGTGGATGCGACGCAGGTTCCGCCCTCATCTCGCACGAACGTGCCGGACAAAACAGTCGGCAATTCACTGCCGACCGCGCCACTTTCTTCCCCCGCAGCAACAGGCACGCAGGTTGGTCGCTTCGCGCTGAAGGGCCTTCATGCCCGCGGCGGTCTCGGGGAAGTGTTTACCGCGCGGGACACCGAACTGAATCGGGAAGTTGCCGTCAAGCGCATCCAGTCCCGCTACGCCGACGATCCGGCAAGCCGGCGGCGATTTCTCACCGAAGCCGAGATTACCGCGCGCCTCGACCACCCGGGCGTCGTGCCGGTGTTTGGGCTCGTCGCCGATGGATTTGGCAGGCCATGCTACGCCATGCGGTTCATCCGCGGCGAAACCCTCAAAGATGAAATCGAGCGATATCACGGAACCGAACGCGGAACCGCACACGGAACGACGAGCCCGGAGGCGCACGCCAACAATGGCAAACAGAGCGAATCGAAGGGCGAGGTTCACGATCAACCGCGGTCCGTTGCCTTCCGGCATCTGCTCCAGCGGTTTATCGCGGTGTGCCAGGCGATCGCCTATGCGCACACCCGGAAGGTGATTCACCGGGATATCAAGCCGGCCAACGTGATGGTTGGAGCCTTTGGTGAAACTTTGGTAGTGGACTGGGGGCTTGCAAAGGCACTGGATGATGGTCCCGATCCGGAGCAACTGCTCAAGGCTGTCGCTGCGACTGGCTACCGTCGCGACCCCGAGGCAACCGAACTGCCCGATCACCTGACGATGGCCGGCACGGCGGTTGGCACACCGGCATACATGGCCCCCGAACAGGCGAGTGGTCGAATCGATCTCGTTGGCCCTGCGGCCGATGTGTACAGCCTCGGGGCGACCCTGTTTGCCATCCTCACCGGACGTGCTCCATTCTCGGGCAACACCACCGAAACGCTGGAGAAGGTTCGCCGCGGTGAGTTTCCAACGCCGATTGAACAGAATCCGGAAGTTCCCGTTCCACTCGATGCGATCTGTCAGAAGGCGATGGCGCTTCGACTCGATGATCGATACGCAACGCCCCTCGATCTGGCGACGGATGTCGAACGATGGCTATCGGATGAGCCCGTCTCGTGTTATCGCGATCCATTCGTCGCCCGGCTTGCTCGCTGGGCACGTCGGCACCCGGCTCGTGTAGCGACCGGTGTGTCTCTGTTGCTGGCCGGGGTGTTTGCCGCGGCCGGTATTGCATTGGCAGTGTATGCCGGGCAACAGGAGACGAACCGCGCGCTGATTCGAGTGAGGGATCAGGAGCAGAAGACGGCCGATGAGATGAAAAACGTGAAGTTGGAGCAAGAACGCACACAGACGGCTCTCAAGCAACTCGAAAGCCAAAAGAAACAAACGGACGATCAACGTACGGCCGCGGAGGGCGCGCGGGATGTGGCCCGAGATCGCTATGCAGCGGCTGTGGATGCCTTCAACCTCCTCGTATCCGACATTCAACGACAACTGGCCGATCGAGCCGGTACACAGGATTTACGCCGAAATCTACTGGTGGAGGCGCAGAAGGGGTTACAAGGGCTCCTCGACGGGAGTGGGGATGATAAAATTGGGGCCGACCGCACCCTCGTTGTCGCTCACCGCCTGATGGGCGATCTTCACCAAAGTCTTGGTAATACCCAGAAAGCTCGCGAGGAATACCTGGAATCGGTTGGTAAGGCCGTCAAAGTTCTCGTCATTACCCAGAAAGCTCGCGGTGAATACCTGGAATCGGTTGGTAAGGCCGACAAAGTTCTCGTCATTACCAAGCAGCAGCAATTGGACAACGATGTGTGGGAAGCCAGTCAAGAACTGGGACTCTCCAATATCCGGCTTGCCGATATCCAGCTTCAGGCCGGGAACACGACTCTTGCCGAACGGGCCTGCAAGAACGCTCTCGACTTGTTCCAACCGGCGTTAAAACAGCGCCCCAACGATCGCGGAGGGCGCGAGAATCTTGCAACGGCCCTGGATCAATTCGGAGATATCCTGATCGAGCAGGGCAAGACAGTCGAAGCAACCGAACGGTGTCGCGCCGCGCTCGATATTCGTCGGCAACTCGTTGCTGAGGGGGAGACCGATCTGAACCAGCGGCAACTGGCAGATAGCCTCGATCAATATGCCGAGGTTCTGCTCCGGGCAGGCCGCACGATCGAGGCTCGCAACCAGGCCGAAGAGTGTTTGCGCATCCGAGTCAAGATGTCCAGCAAACTCCCTACGCAGCCGGACGTTACCCGTGAACGCGCGGCTGCTCATTCGCGGCTCGGAGAAGTACTATCCGATCGCGATGAGTTTGTACGCTGCCGGGCGGAGTTTGAAGAGGCCCGCGACATCCTCAAGAAACTCCACGCGGAAGATCCGCGAAGCGCGGGAACGAAGGCTGCTCTCGCGATGAGCCACGGCCGGCTCGCTGCCGTCGCTTTACACTGTGGCGATCTCGATGCTGCTCTCAAGGCCGCGACCGAGAGCAACAGGTTGTGCTACGAAGTGAATAGGGCCGACTCCGATTCAACCCGGGCCAAACGCGATCTTGCCTCAAGCTACGAGTGGCTTGGAGATGTGTGGCTCGCCTGGGGCGAGGATTACTTTGCCTACACCTGGTATCAGAAGAGCGAGAGACTCCTCCGCCCCATCGCGAGCAAGGATCCGGACAGTGCTCTGGCAAAGCGGGCTCTTGCCCACGCCCTGGAACGGGTCGGTGCAGGCCAACTGGCAACGAGCGACCCCGCGGGCGCGATCGTTTCTCTGACCGACAGCGTGACTCTTCGCAAGGAAGTGCTGGAGGCCGATCGCGATACCACAAAGCCCAAGCGGGAGGTCGATCACACTTCCACGAGAGCCAAGCAGGAACTCGCTCTCGGGCTCGGATGGTTGTCCGATGCCCATCGTGCCGCCCGGCAACTCACCCTCGCGCGGGAGAATGTCACGCAAGCGATTGGCTTGCTCCGGCAGGTGGTCGATGCCGATAAGGAGAATAATCATAGCCCGGCTCGGCGGGAACTCGCTCTGGCAATCGGGAAGTGGGGTGCGTTGCTTGCCCAAGATGGAAAGCCGACCGTTGCCCTGATTGCTCTCTCACAATCGCTCGACCAACTCCGGGCACTGGCCGCCCGTGTGGACAAGGGCAATGTCCACGCCCAGGCGGATTTTGCAGCTGGGTATGAGCGATTGGCGGATCTCTATACTCGACTCGGGCAGCCTGTAGCGGCGAAGGCGGCGGCCCACTCGGCCCTGGCGATCTACACCACCGAGGTGGCGAAAGGGTCTGGAGATACGAAGGCCACTCGCCAGGAACTGGCGATCTCCACGATCCGGGTTGCAGACGCGCACGCAGCGGACTACCAGTTCAGTACCGCTCGGAAGCATTACGAATCCGCCCGCAAGTTGGTGGCTCAGGACTCGACCGATCCGGTTGCTGCCGCAATTGCTCGCTTGGCCGATGAGAAGCGGGACCTGATCGATGCCGTCGGAACGCTGGCAGACGACCCCGCACAGCAACTCGTCGGGGTTTCCCTGGCTCGACGCATTACTGCTCTCCGAATGGCGCTCGATTGGCGACTCGATGGGAAGAAGCCGATACTCGCATCGTCCCTCGCCTGGCAGCTCGCCACCACGGCCACTGCACCAGAAGACCGCTATTGGGGTGCTCGCGCCCTGGCCCTGTGTGGGGACAAAGACACTGCCGTGAAAGCACTGGAATTGGCGGTTTCTGTGGGTTTCCAGGACATGGCACTCTTGAATGGCCCGGAATGGGATTTGTGTCGCGGTGGAGCGGAGTTCCAAAAGGTTCTGAAGTCGATGGCCACGGACAAACCGCTCGCACCCAGCCCACACCGGATTCCGCAAACCAGGTAATTCTCCGCGCGGCACTGGGAAAGTGGAAGTCTCCACCCCCTCCCTGACGGTCGGGGTTCGCCTGAAAACCAAGACATTTTCACGCTCCGGGCGAACCCCGACCGTCAGGGAGGGGGTGTGCCTACCGACATCACTCAATCTCTTGGTAGATTACTTCCTTCTGTCCACATAAACCACGGGGTTTGCGTTCCATTTTCCCAGTTCCTGGTTCCATGCTCCACACTTCTTCTCTCTCCCCGATTACCCAGACGTTGTAGTTTCAATAGCCCCGATTCTCGATATTTCCGTCCCAGATGGAATCTTCCTCAAGGCGGAAGTCTGTCTGTGTCGATTGTTCCGAGTAGCAGGACGATATGAGTTGTCCGGCCTGGGTGGTGTATCGGGGGATGCCCGCCTGCTGTAGCGATACAGTAACCAGGATTGAGTCGCCGGATTGGGGGATTGCACGGCCGGCGGCCGCCTCGTCCCGCCACGGCTGGCAGAGCAGGAGCGTGCCATGCGAAGGGGAATTCTCGGATCGATCGTCGCGTTGGTGACCGGGGCCGGGACGGCCTGGGGGCAGGCACCGATGCCGATCACCACGGCGGGTGGGGTGCCGCCAGCTGTCATGGCTGGTGACGTGATCCAGGCGCAGGGACCGGCCCCGGTCATCATGCCTCCGAACACTTTTGGGCCGCCAAGCGACCCGATGGGATTGGGGCCAACGGGAGGTCTCGGGCCGCCGCCGGGTCCAATGTACCCGATGCCGGGTCCGTATGGGGCACCCCAGTTTCAACCGCCCCCACCCGGCCAGAACGGCGATGGCGGCTACAACGTACTTTCGCGATTTGAATTCTCGGGGGCGTATAACATTTGGTTCGGCAAGTCGCAGGCCGTTCCAATGCCATTGCTGACCACCAGTGCCCCGAGTCAAGCCGGAGTACTCGGTGCATCCTCGACACTCGTACTCGCGGGTGGGCAGCCCATTGCCTACAACGGCATCAGCGGTATGCAATTGACCAGTTCGTTCTACGGGGATGACGACCGCCGATTCGGAGCCTTGGTGACAGGGTTCTACACCGAGGACCGCACCATCAGCACCAAGATCGGAGTAGCCGGTGCCGGCTTCAACGGGACATCAGCCGACATCCCCGTTCTTGCCCGCCCCTATATCGATACCACCAGCGGCCCGACCAGCCTGGTAGTAGGTGGTCCCAACATTGGCCTCGCCAGCGCCATCGTCACAACCTCCACCCAAACCTGGGGCGTTGAGGCGAGTGGAGTGTGGAACCTGTTCCGAACGAGCCCCAACGAGAAATGGTTTGTATCGACCGATCTGGTTATCGGCTACAAGTTCTTGGAGTTGAAGGAAGACTTGGCGGTCATCACCAACACAAGCGTGAACGCGGTGACCACTACCCCGATCTTTGGTATCGGTCCGTCTGGATTCCCGGTCCAAACTGGTACGCAGATCACCCCGATTCCGATTCCCGTTGCCGGGGTTACTGTAGTCGCACCGGGATCCATCTTGATTACCGACCGATTCACCACCACGAACCTGTTCAACGGAACCACGGTTGGGTTTCGTAACGAGATCCGATATGGGATGTTCAGCCTGGAAGCAATTGGAAAAATCGGGCTGGGCGATATGCACCAGATTCTGGAAATCTCAGGATCGACTAACACAGTAAGCGGAACGGGTGCTACCGGGGCAGCATATGGTGGACTCTACGCCAATGCCTCGAACATCGGCCGATATTCGCACGATGACTTTGCCGTGATTCCCGAAGTGCAAGCGAACTTCGGAATAAACCTGACTCGCTCCCTCACCGCTTACTTCGGCTACAACTTTATGTACATGACCCATGTGATCCGACCGGGTGGGCAGATGAACCCTGTGATTGATGGCACGAGTGTGCCGCTCAGCTCAACGTATGGGGTCAGCGGCCTGAATCCCGGATTCCGCAGCGTCTTCAATCAGACAGACTACTGGTTGATGGGTGCTAACTTCGGGTTGTCGTTCAAATACTGATCCGGATTCATCCGAAGCCTGTCCTTCCTGCTGGCGGGCTTCGCGTTATCGAGAAACTGTTCCACTCTCACCTGCGGTTCTTCCGCAGGTGTCTTTGTTTTACAAGATGGTCAATGGGTATAATTCCCGAGCCACACACGGGTTGGTTTCTACAAATGATGAGGGATGGAAGGACTAAGGACCAAGGACCAAGAGATGGACAACCTGTTGAAGCTCGGACTCCCAGCCGGATCGCTCCAGGAAGCGACTGCCGAGCTGTTTCGCAAAGCCGGCTACAAGATTGCATTTCCCTCCCGCAGCTATTACCCAACAATCGATGAGCCGGAGATTCAATGCACCCTGATCCGGGCTCAGGAGATCGCCCGTTACGTCCAGGATGGGTCGCTCGACTGTGGGCTGACCGGGCACGACTGGGTCGTGGAGAACGGGGCAACCGTGACCGAACTGGCCGAATTGGTGTTCAGCAAGGCGAGCCGACGACCGGTGCGGTGGGTGCTGGCCGTTCCGAACGACTCGAGTATCCAGGAACCGAAGGACTTGCAGGGGAAACGGATCGCCACTGAGGTTGTGAACATCACCCGGAACTGGCTGGCGAGCCACGGGGTGAGCGCTCAGGTCGAGTTCAGTTGGGGAGCGACCGAGGTGAAGCCGCCACGGCTGGCCGATGCGATTGTCGAGGTGACCGAGACCGGCAGCAGTCTGCGGGCGAACAACCTGCGAATTGTCTGCGATATCCTGACCAGTACCACCCGGTTCATTGCCAACCAGGCCGCGGCCATCGAGCCCTGGAAGCGGCAAAAGATGGACGATCTGGTGTTGATGCTCAAGGGAGCGATGGCTGCGGAAGGCAAGGTTGGGCTGATGATGAATGTTCGGAAGATCGATATGGCCAAGGTACTTGGCGTCTTACCGGCCTTGCAGAGGCCAACCGTGTCGTCCCTGTCCGATCCGGAATGGGTGGATGTTATGACGATTCTGAATGAGGACACTGTTCGACACATCATTCCGCGATTGAAGGCAGCCGGGGCGTGTGGAATCGTCGAATATCCAATCAACAAGATTATCGACTGATGTGGATCACGAGAGTGGAGAGTTGATAGTGGAGAGTGGAGAGTGAAAACCAAAGGCACTCCGTCTTTCACTCTTCACTCTCCACTCTCCACTCATCACTACCCGGCTCCAGGGCTCCCCATGTTCGTTCCGGTTGCGTGTTCCCAGTGCGGCAAGCCATTCCAAGTGCCCGAGGCAACGATTGGCAAGCCAACCGCTTGCCCGTGGTGCCTGAGTACCGTTCTTTCGCTCCCAGTCAGCGGACAATCTCCGGCCGATGCCGCGCCCATCTCACCTCCAGAACAGACAGGCACAAATTCCAGCGCCGCGGTTGTTGGGGGACTGAAACGGGAGGAATCGCCCCGAGTTGAGAATCTCGGACCATTGCCCGCGCCCGAGCTACTGTCGCTCGACGATGATGCTCCACCGCCACAACAGGGCAAAGCACCCGTGACGGAACGCCCGCGGCCTGCATCCGCGATGAGTAACCGCGCTTGTGCCTTGATGGTTCTGCTTGGGCTTTTTCTGGCAGGTGCGACAACCACAATCACCGTCGTGATTCTCCGATACAAACAAGGGTATCTGGCATCGATAGAATGGAAGGCATTCACGGCCTCAGACGGCTCTTGCGGGATCGATCTTCTTGGACTCGCCAGGGAAGAGGATTCAGACCCGGAACATGGAGAGCGGCGATACGTTTCTGAAGGTTGGTACTCCGGGACTCACGCCTGGATTGGATGGCGGAATCTCAGCGCAGCTCAGGTGCAGGAAGCAACTGCGGAAAAGGGATGGGTACGGCTCCGCGAGGTGATTTTCGATCCGGAAAGCCATCGACTCGAGGGAAAGTTCCGGGGGTATGTCGCGCGGGATGCAACAATCGGCCAGAACCCGGTCACTGTCGAGGTGCGAATGGATGGCCCACAGGGTCCGATGATTGAGCGGATGATTGTGAAGCCCGATGGGCCACACCCGCGCGTGTACTTCGTCGGCATGGCAGGGAAGCGGCTCGATCCCGATGGTCCCGCGGTCAAGCGGTTGTTCGACTCCTTTCGGGTTTACGATTGACTCGCCAGCGCGGAGTACGGAACGAGGAAAACGAAGCCTCCTTGGTCTCATCGAAGTGCCGGGATCAGGCAGTGGCATGAATCAAATGGAGTTGATCGCCGGGGGTGAGCCGACCGGATCGTTCCAGCGCGTTTGCTTCGCCCCGAATCGTCTCGAAGCCCTGGCGAAGATTTTTGAGGATCTTCCGGGCACTCTCGATCTTATCGACGCGCGGTTCCGTCAACTCCCGAACAACGAAGTCGTAGAGGCGGAGCATATTAACGCCCAGTTCGTTGCCGACGCCAGCTCTCACCCCACCCGCAAGTGTGCACACGGCAATCTGGGCTTTGGCAATCAACGGAATGGCAACTGCCGTCTGGCCTGCTTTGAGTGCGGTTTCGGCCTGGTCGAGTCGCAGCAAAGCTTTGTCGTAAACGGCGAGCAACAGATCGATGCGCGTCCAACCTGTCGATTGATCGGGCTTGCGATAGGCGCGGTAAGTATTCATCATCGGTCTCCGAATATCATCCAATTGTTGTTGATGTTGTTGATGTTGAGACGAGGCCAGATAGTAGCGATTGGACATTTTTGAGATTGCTGACGGACTGTTCCATCGCCGCGAACTGGTTCGTTAGGTTTGTCGTCTGAGTCTGTAACTGCGTGTTGTCCGTAGTGATCTGCGTGTTGATGTTGTTAATTTGGGTTTGGTACTGATTGTTCACTGTCGCGAGTTGGCCAGTGGTCGGGTTCAAATACTCGTTCAACACCTGGTTCAGTTGGCCGGCCAGCCCTTGACTGACAGTCAGCTTGGCCGTTCCCGCGGATGAGAGAGTGGATTGCACCTCAAGCCCATTCGTATTGGCATTCCCCGAATTGCCCGTCAGAAATTGTCCTGTCCCGGTGGCCTGTTCCACTTGACCGTTCACCACGAAGTCACCGGCAACATTGGTCCCGGCTCCACTCTCAGTCCCAGCGAAGCCCAGTGGCCCACTCGCACCAATGGCCGACCCGGTCCCGATCGACACCTGAGATGCCGATCCGTAAGCCTGGGAGGTGATTTGGAGTTCGCCGGAACCGTTCACACTGACCGCTACCAGATTGCCGTTGAGGCTGCTACTGGCGTTGATCTGCTGCTGCATCATCGCAGCCAGTTGAGTCGGGTCATAGGTTCCCGCCGTCAGAGCGATCGGGGAGGACGTTAATCCATTCACGTTCAATGTAAACGAGTTGTTGGAATTGGTGATTGTCGTGGAAGCCGCCAGTGCGGTCGAAGCGGTCATCGCACCCCGGGTGGCAGGGGCTGTGATCTGCACCTGATACGGAGTGCCATTGCTGGGTTGTGTATTGCTCGACCCGTAGATGAACTGGATCCCGGGGTTAGTTGACGTCCCCGACATTGCGAACAGGTTGTTCACGGCAGTTGCACCACCCGGGCTGTTCATGGCCTGGGTTAACGTCGCCTGATTAAACTCGAGGTCTCCGGATTGATTGAACGAAAGGCCGACTGAGGCGAGTGAATTCACGCCCGAGGCAGAGCCCCCAACCGATACACTCAGGGCTGAAGCAAGGGCGTTCGACAGGTTCTGCGAAGTTGCGTTCCCAAGCAACAGGCCACCCTGCTGAGTGCTGGCGTTGAAGGTGGAATTCTGATTGATGAAATCGACCACTGCGTTGTACGCGGTGACGAAACTCTGGACGGCTGTGGCGGCCCCACTGCTATCGTTGGCAACGGTCAGCGTGACGGGCTGGTTCGGATTGGCCTGAAGCAGATTCAGACTGACGCCGGGGATCAAACCGGTCACCTGATTTGTCCCACTGGTCACATTCAGCGCGCCCGTACCACTTCCGAGGGTGATTTGGGCATTGGACGCGGCTTGTACGGTCGTTTGGGTCGGGTTGATGCTGGCCCCAGCGCCAGTCAGGTTGTTGGTCACCGAAATGGTGTTGGCTGCACCGGGGGTTGTGGCAGTCAGCATGAGTCTGTACGGACTCGATGATCCATCGTTGATAATGGATGCCTGGACACCGCCACCCGCGGCGTTGATCGCGGTGGCAAGCCCCTGAAGTGTGTTGTTTTGGCTGTTCAGTGTAACGGTTACGGGTGTGCCACTGCCCACCTGAATGTTCATCGTCCCCTGTTGAAGAGTCGTGTTGGGGTCGGCAAACCCTTGCGAGGCGACCTGCTCGGATTGAGCCAGGGAATCGATCGTCAGCGAATAGGTGCCGGGTACGGCAGCCGTACCGGCGGTGGCGGTCAAAGCGTTTGTGTCCGAGGGCGTGGCCGTGAAACCGTTGAAAGCACCGCCAGCCGAAAGGGAGAGCTGGCTGGTTGCGCCCAGAAGAAGGGTAAGATCGCTCTGGATGGTTGAGAAGGCGGACTGGATGTTCGCGTAACCCTGTCCCTGGGTCTGGAGTGCGGTAATCTGCTTGTTGGCGAGGGCTTCAAGGCCAGTAATGATGGAGGATGTATCGATCCCACTGGCCAGACCCGTGAAACTGAGTGGGGAGTTACTGGAGCTGGAACTGGAACTGCTCGGGGTCTGCGCGGTCAAATTATTGCTCGTACTCGAGCCAACGCTGAGGGCAGACATGGATTACCTTCGATCCCAGAGTACGGGGTGGTAAAGGTGAAGAGAACTCCAGGGCGTGGAACGGATTGGGTAATCTGTTCCACGCCCTGATACATTTCGAGTCAAGATCACATATTCTGGAGCATCTGGGTGATGAACTGGCTGGAGTGGTTGGCGTTGGTCAACACCGACGAGCCGGCTTGCATCTGGGTCTGGAGCTGGGTGAAGTTGGAGATTTCAGATGCGAAGTCGGTGTTCGTGATAGTGGCTTCTGACGACTGGGTGTTCGTCAGCGAGGTTCCCAGGTTGGTCGCGTTGGCCTGGAGCGTGTTCGTCTGGAATGCTCCGAGCGTGGCGCTGAGGTTGGACACCTGAGAGATCGCGGCATCGATCACCCCGATCGAGTCTTGAGCACCACTGGTGGTGGTGACGTCGATTTGGGACAGGTTGGAGAACTGGTTGTTTGCCACATTGGTTCCGAGAGCATCTGCTGTCGTCTTGTTGATCGCGAGACTTGCTGTCTGCCCTTGGTTTGACCCAATCTGGAACACCAGGGTGCCGTTGTTCACAATCGCGGTGGCTCCGTTCGCAGCGGCATCGCTAATGGCCGAGTTGCCAGCGCTGGCGTTCACGGTGAAGCTCAGGCCGTCTCCGGTGCCGCTGGGGACTGACACCACGTTTCCGTTCCCGGTGAAGTTGAAGGTCGTTGCGTCTGGGTTGGTGATGGTCCCGCTGATGTTCTTGCCCTCGAGGGTAACGAGTCCCGCGGGAGCGACGGCGGTATTGGAGACGGCGACTCCGATCCCGGTGGACCCGGCGACGGCGGCACCCGTGTCCGACACGACGGTGAAGTTCTGGCCGAAGTTCTTGGCTGTGAGTTCCAGGTTACCACCTGCGTCGAGCGAAGCAACTGCACCAGTTTGGCTCGTCTCGGCGTTGATGGCGGCCACAACTTGCGTATTGGTCATGCCGGCGGTGAGAGACACCGTGGTCGAACCGTTGAATAGCAGGTTCTCGTTTGCGGAGAGGTTGGTTGTGTTGTTCAGGGCAGTGGCACCGTTCGCTCCGTGCCCGACATCCACCTGCCCCTTCTGGGCGTTATTGGTGACGGCGATCGTGTAACTGCCGACCGCGGTGTTGGATGTGGCATCCAACCCGGACAGAGCGCTGTTGCTGCTGACCGCGTTGAACCCGGCCGAGCCATCCAGGAGGTTCTTGCCGTTGAACTGGGTGCTCGTGGCGATCGTGTTGATTGTACTCAGAGCGTTGTTGATCTGGGCCTGGTTGGCAGCCAGAGCGCTGGCATCGTTGACGCCGGCGTTAGCCGAGTCGAGGGCCAGACCGCGAATCTGGGTCAGCAGGTTGCTCACTTCACTCAGGGCACCCGAGCCGGTCTGCACCAAGTCGACAGCCTGGTTCGTGTTGTTGATGGCCTGATTCAAGCCGGCAACCTGGGCCTGTTGCGCCTGGGAGATCACGTAAGCGGCGGGTCCATCGGCACCGGAGTTGATCTTCAACCCTGTGGACAACCGCTGGAGCGATGTCGAGAGGGAGTTGTTGGTGTTGTTCAAGGCCTGTTGGGCCTGCGTCGCGGCTGTGTTGTTCAGAATCGAGAGCATAGCAGTCAAGACTCCACGTTGAGGGTTTACGGCGGGGCAGAGCATCCGACCCGTCTGTACCAGTTATCGAAGCCCTCCGGCGAAATGTGCCTCCAGATCTTTACGAAAGTGCTGACCGTCAGAGATTTTTTGGTGGCAGAATTACTTGAGAAACCACGAATTGTGACTACTGCCTGCTTGGGGAAAGACTCCATTTTGGTGAAGGCTTGAGGGTTGAAACCGTAGAAAGCGCTTGAAAAGTGGGGATTGTTGTCGTTAAGGGGAGGACTATCCCAAAATCCGTGACGGTCAGGAAATTAATACTGTCCAGGTGCATGCTCGTGGTGCTCTCGATTGCATGGAACCAGCGCAGGATAACGGGAACGCCATTGTTCCTTTTATTTTTGTCGGGTAAGTTCGCGAAAAGTTGCGCTCTCCCAGACGATTTTTCCCATTGGGCATGAGAGATGGTTTGGACAGAACGATGCCGGGGACGAACTGGAGAGCCGC
This sequence comes from Gemmata sp., assembly GCA_035947935.1. Taxonomy (GTDB): domain Bacteria; phylum Planctomycetota; class Planctomycetia; order Gemmatales; family Gemmataceae; genus Gemmata. Next base: position 16,420 of record DASZJS010000301.1, read on the forward strand.
TGCACAAGGAGATCTCGGGCCGAATCTTACCAAACGAGTGATCCGAATATGACGTTCGCCGCACAAGCTCTCGAACTCTTCCTTCAACGTCCGATCTGCACATCACCAGCGGCCTTGCTCTCAACACATTCAACCGATCGATGAAGTGCTAACGCTCGGGATTCGTCACCAGTCGTTGCCGGGCATATCGCCGGACGCTGGTGTGCAGAGCGCCCACCACGTCTGGCCACTGATGCTGGCAGACAGGAAGTGGACGCTGCCATCCACCATGCCGACGTTGATGCCGCCCGTGTGCGGGCTTGAGGCCAGGGTCGGGTCGCAGTTGCCGCGGAAGGGCTGGGGCTGGACCAGGAACTTGGAGGATGGGCCAATACAGTAACCGTTCCAGACCGAAAGCGCAAAACCAGCGAAAAGTGGCTGTATGGACGCATCGGTGACGTAATAGGCCCAGAGACTGCCTCCCTCTTTGAAAATCGAGTTAGTGCAGTGGGCATACTTATCGGCGATGTAGATGGTGTTGGAAGTTCCATCCGGACACGAGGCCGGGAGTTGGAAGTTTCCGTAAATGTTTACGAGGTTCCCGTTCTGGTCGCAGGTTGCATCGATCTGGCTATTGGCAGCGTAAGAGCCTGCACCCCACACCGCGCCGGAATTGAGGGTCACCACGCCACCAGCCTCGACACTGGGATCGGATGGGCAAACGTAGACATTCACAGGCTTGGAGTAAACGCCGTTGTTGGCTGCAGCGTAATAGGTCCCATCGAACGAACTGTTGTAAAGATTCTGCTGCTCGATATAAGGCAGGATGTGGAAAAAGCAGATCCCGTATCCTTTTCCCGGTCCTGCGGTGTTGATCGGGACGGACCAGCCGAGCGCACAAGGGAAACGACCATTCACATCGTGGAAATTGAGACGTGCCAGAACCACCTGCTTGATGTTGTTGGTACACTTCGCCCGGGAGGCGGCCTCGCGAACTCTCTGGACTGCTGGTAACAAGAGGCCGATCAGAATGGCGATGATGGCGATCACCACCAACACTTCGATGAGCGTAAACCCACCACGGAAGCCTTTGCGACTGTGTTGCATGACGGGACTCCGGAAGGGGAACGATCCGGTTAAGCGATGGTTCGAGGAATCGCCCGGGCTCACGACGCTTGGGCGAAGGGTTTCCAGTCGAGAACGTCCGTTCAGTTCTTCAAGGGTGTTGCGTCCCAGATCTTGACGGCTCCGTCCGAACTGGCGGTCGCCAGCCGTTGGCCATCGGGACTGAATGTCACCCAGCGAACCTTACCGGGGTCTGGCAAGCTCAGTGCCTCCTGCCCTGTGTTCACGTCCCAGAGACGACCCGTGCCGTCCTCACTCGCTGAGGCCAGTCGTTGCCCATCGGGACTGAAACTCAGTCCGCGTACCGGGCCGGTGTGGCCTTGGAGTTTGGCGACTTCCCGACCTGTTTGCACATCCCAGAGACGCACCGTTTCGTCCGTACCGGCCGATGCCAGCAACTTTCCGGCAGGATGGAAAGCGACTCTCTGCACATGCGATGCATGTCCGCGCAGAGTCGAAACCTCCTGTCCCGTCACGGCATCCCAGAGGCGCACGGTCCCGTCGCTGCCGGCCGAAGCTAAACGGTGCCCGTCCGGGCTGTAGCGGATGCACCAGACCCCAGCGTCGTGGCCGCGGCAGGTCAGAACCTCCCGACCGGTGGCCGCATCCCAAACTCGTACCGTCCGATCGCTGCCGGCCGTGGCGATGCGACTACTGTCTGAACTGAAGGCCGCCTCGGTGAGTTTGCTATCCTGAACCCGCAAAGCAGGTCCAGGCTTGCCGCTGATCGCGTCCCAGGTGTAAACGACCCCGTCGCGGCCGACCGCCAGCAAATGGCTACCGTCCGGGCTGAACGCCACGATGGTGTGTCCCACTGCCTGTGTGTTGAGATTGAGGATCGTCTGCCCCGTATGCAGATCCAGGAGCTGAACTCGATCGTCCTCGCCACACGAGGCCAGGAGACTGCCATCCGGACTGAAGGCCACGGAGGTCGCTCCCCCCAAGTGCCTTTGCGGGGTTGTTGGTCCCTGGTTCTTCTCACCACCCCAACTCCTCAGCCACACGTCCCGCCCCACCGCCGCGGCCAGACCTTGCCCATCTGGCTGAAACGCGAGGGAAACAACGGCGTCATCGAAGGTTCGCATCGCCCGGAGATCCCTGCCCGTCTTGGTGTCCCTGACCTTCACAACACCTTCGTAGCCCCCTGTGGCGATGCTCCGGCCATCCGCACTCAGGGCGACGACCTTGACGGTCATTGGAGTGCTGAGGGATTCTGGCACTCGCTGGCAATTCTTGACGTCCCAAACATCCAAAGCCGGATAGCGTTCCCGGAGGGATCCGACGAAGAGGTAATGGCTGTCGGGGCTGAATGTCAAACTGTTCGTTGCGGTTGATGCTGCCCCCCATAAGACTTGGAATTCCTGGCCAGACTGCGCATTCCAGATTCGCAAACTGTCGTCGAGGACGGTCGACACATAACGACCGTCACGGCTGAACGCAACCGTCGCGTCGTGGTTGATTTTGCCGGAGATACTGGATACGAGCCGTCCCGTCTCCAGGTCGTGGATCTTCAATCCCTCGCCCTGGAGCAGAGCAACCAGCCGACCATTGGGGCTCAGCATCATATAGGCGCGGCCGTATGCGAATCTTCTCAATTCCTTGCCCTCACCCGCGTCCCAAACCTTCACGATGCCATCCTCATTTGCCGATACCACGTGCAGACCATCGTCATGGAAAACCACCACGCGAACCCAACCGCCGTGTTGAAGAGTGAGGGATTCCCTCCCTGTGGCGGTGTCCCAAATGCGCACAGTCCCATCGTTGCCGCACGAAGCCAGCCGGGTGCCGTCGCGATTGTAGGCCGCACAGCGAACCAGATCGGTATGGCCGACGAGTTGGAGCCACTGGGCATGACAGCGGCGTTTTAAGTAGTGCCACTCCCAGTGGCGCAACCGCTCGGGGCAGAGGTCGAGCAGCATCTCGGCCCGGTCCGTATTGCCCGCCTGGATTTCACCGACGGCCAGGGCGATCCGCTGGGCGTAGAGGTTCGACTCGGCCCCATCGAGAGCGGCCTGCGTCTTCTGCAACTGCCAGACGATACCGCTCACGCCACCGAGCAAGGCGACCACTGCGACAGTCGCGAGAGCCGACACGAGCGGGTTACGTCGCACCAGTCGATACGCCCGCTCCCAGAGCCGGCTGCGGCGAGCCAGGATCGCCTTGCCACTCAGCCAGCGATCCAGATCCTGTGCGAGCGCCTCGGCCGAACCGTAACGCTTCCGCGAGTCCTTCAGGAGGCACTTCAGGCAGATCGTCTCCAGATCGCGCGGCACCTTGGGTTGGAGCAAGCGCACTGAAACCGGGTCTCGAGTGCGGACCTGTTCCAGCGTATCCAGCGCCGTTGCCCCCTTGAACGGCGGCACGCCTGTGAGCATCTCGTATAGGATCGCGCCGAGGGCGTAGACATCCGCGAGTGGACCAACCTCCTTCTGCCCCCCGGCCTGCTCCGGGGCCATATAAGCCGGCGTGCCCATCACCACGCCTGTGCGAGTCTGGATGGAATCGTGGTCGAGCCGCTTGGCCAGTCCGAAGTCGGTGATCTTGGGTGAGCCGTCTTCGGCCAGCAGCACATTCGCCGGCTTGAGGTCGCGGTGAACGATCCCTTGTTTGTGAGCGGCGTCCGTTGCCAGCGCGAGCGTCTTCAACAGAGTGGCGGCCTCACGCGGGGACTGAGGTGTTCCCGCCAACTGGGCGGCAAGCGTCCCACCGCTCACAAACTCCAACACGCAGAAGGGTTGTCCCCGGTGTTCCCCCACTTCGTAGATCTGCACGATATTGGGGTGCTGCAAGCGAGCGATGGCCTCGGCCTCGACCCGGAACCGCGCGAGTTCGGCCTCCCCCGCCTGATCCCCAGCCCGGATCATCTTGAGAGCCACGATCCGCTTGAGTCGGATCTGCCGGGCTTTATGAACGACCCCCATTCCCCCTCGTCCCAGGATGCCCAGAATCTCGTAGCCGGGAACCTCTGCCGAGGAAGGCCGCGGGGAGGGTGCATACAGCCCCGTCGGGTTGGCTTCTCCCTGGGTATCGGTGCCGGCAGGGGGGAGTGTCTGGATGGAGGAGGCGGACGGATCGCGGACAGCCCGCAGTGGAGCAGCAATTTCCTCGAATTGATCGAAATTGGCAAAGAACTCCGCCAGATCGGCGGCCAGTTCCGGGTGACGCGCGAACAATCCCCTCCGGTCGGGGGGTTGCCCGGCCTCGACGGTTTTCAGGTACGCGGCCAGGAACTGATCGAGGGGAGAGTCCTGGGCAACGTCAAGGCTTGATAGGGCGATGATCTTCCCTCAAAGGGCTTCAACCAAGAGTTCGCGTAACCTCTTCAATCCCCGGCGCAGCAGGCCGGCAACCCCTGCTTCTGTCCTGCCGAGGTGTCGGCTGATTTCCTCCACCGACAAACCTTCCAGGTGCTTCAATTCCAGCGCCCGGCGCTGATCCTCGGGCAACTGGGCCAAAGCCACGGCCAACCGCAACATTTGCTCGTGCCGCTCGGCCTGCTGGTCGGGTGACGATTCGCCGCTGGCCAGCCAGGATTCCAGGCGGAGGGACGATCCCTGGAGTCGTTCCTCCAGCGAGTGCTCAACTCCCACGTCGCGAGCCTCGGTGGTAAACCGGCGAATCGCATCCGTCAGCGTGTTGGCCAGAATCCGCCGGAGCCAGCCCGCCATCTCCGCATCGCTGTGGCCGGTGAACTGGTCTCGGGCCTGGTGAGCCTTCTGCAAGGTCTCCTGCACAATGTCAGAGGGATCAACCTTGCCCTGAAGCCGGACATCCAGTTGCACCCGCGCGAGCAGCCGCAGATACTCGCGAAAATCCTCCAGAGCGCGGTTAGGCTTCTCGCCCGTGGGCGACATCGGAATCTCTCTAATTCAACAGACGTTGTGGGTCGATAAACCGACCGCGCCTTCGCCGAGGAAATAATGGCACACCTCAAAAACTGTACCATTAGTTCAGCTTATCGAGTGATTGAAAACGGAAAAAGCGATGGCAGTCAAGCGAGCGATGTACTCGTCGGGATTCAAGACCGGGGCCTCGGCCTGCTTGCAGGTCTCGACCCTACAAAAACGCTGTCGTGCGTTT
>DASZJS010000302.1:0-4415 GCA_035947935.1 Gemmata sp.
ACGATCGCGATCACCCGGGGCCGCTTGTGTACTTCGAGATGCTGTCGGGCAAACTCCTCAAACGCCCGGCGGCGGAACTTGATTCCCTGTTTGGGCACAACGACCGCTTTTACCAGTTCGCCCCGAACCACATCAGGCACCCCGAGTACGGCTACGTCTTCGACATCTTCAAACTGTCGCAAAACGTATTCTACGTCGGTTGGGTAGACGTTGACGCCAGAAGTGATGATTAAATCCTTTTTGCGATCGACGATCTTGAAGAAGCCATCTGCGTCTCGGGTGGCCAGATCGCCAGTGTACAGCCATCCATTTCGGAGCGCTGTGGATGTCGCTTCCGGGTCGTTCCAGTAACCGGCCATCACCTGTGGAGCGCGGACTATGAGTTCTCCCACCTGACCGGGCGGAAGAACCTCCGTCCCGGTGTCGGCATCCACGATAAGGGCATCAGTGTCGGGCAGGGGGAGACCGATCGTTCCGGGGCGGGCAGACCCATCGAGTGGCCCAACGTGTGTGACAGGGCTTGCCTCCGACAGCCCATATCCCTGAACCACTACGGCTTTCCCTCGTTCCGCGAACTCCGCCGCGACATCCGGACTTAGTGGCGCACCGCCAGAAATCACTGCCTGAACGGAACTGATATCGTAGCTCCGCCGGCGGAGAATCTTGTTGAACGCAGCGAGCATCGCCGGGACAGCAGGAACAAGGGTCGGTCGAGAGCGCTGGATAAGCTTGAGGATCGTCTCAGCCTGAAACCGATGGTGCAAAATAAGGGTTGCACCCATTGCAATCCCACTCAACCCGCAAACCGTCAGCCCATAGCTGTGGAAGAACGGCAGGCAAGCCAGGATCACGTCCTCGCCTCTTCGCTGCCCGGTCCAGTAGAACAACTGCCAGGCATTCGCAAGAAGATTCCGGTGGGTGAGAATCACGGCCTTGGGTTTGCCCGTGGTTCCCCCTGTCGGCAGAATGTTTGCCGGGGCATGCGGGTCTACTTGTGGCAGATCGGCGATCGCACTCGCTGATGCAATCGCGTCGTCGAAAAAGACCTCGTTTCCTCCCCGCTCCCGTGCATGAGTCCGGGAATCGAGTCCCAACCGACGTAATCGAACAAGAGAATAGAGGAACCGATCCCACCACGGAAGTCGATCCTTCAAGGTTGTGACGAACACAACATCAGGATGAACCGTCTCATCAGCTCGCAGAAGCGGTAACAGCAAGTCAAGGCAGACAATGGCTCGACAGCCAGTACTCTTAATCAGAGCGTCGATTTCTTCCCGGACCATTAGGGGGTTCAAGGGAACGGTCACACATCCCGCCATCCAGGTTCCGAACGCGGCGATCAAATATTCGGGACAGTTGGGAAGCAGGATACCGACCCGGTCACCTGGTTTGAAACCGCGCGACAGCAACGCCGCGGCCATGCGGCGACTTCTGTCGAGTAACTGCTCGTAGGTGAACTGTTGGCGGAAAAAGCGGCAGGCGACTCGGGAGGGAACCAGCCGAGTCGCCTGTTCGAGTAACCACGAGACTGGCTCGTTGGGGTAATCGAGATGTTCCGGTATGCCCTTGGGATAGTGAGCAAGCCAGATGCGTTCCGGGCTGACGACAATTTCGCGCGGCATATATCCTCCCTCGTCGTGTGCGACGTTCGGGAAGGGGCGGCCGCGAGCGAAAAGTGTATCCAGGCATCTAATGTCCGCAGCGGCGACAGGCTCTGCGGACGGCGGCCGGGAAGATGTCTTGGTTTATTATTCGGTCGCTGGGGTGAGTGAATCAATGGGTTAAGCTTCAAATCTCGCACGTTTCTGCCTTTATCATGTCGGAATAAGCAGCTTTGGTAAGTCGCGATGATGTCGTTGTCCGTATCCATTTGGAAACGCAGCCTTTGCGGAAGCTGCGCAACTTCCTGTTGGAAATTGAAAGTGGCGAACGCGAACCTCTCGCAACTGACTGATTTGTAACTTTGACCTGTGAGCCTGTCCCATATTGCGACACTTTATTGGAGATGTAAACCTATTGATTGTACAGGGATTCAACGTCGCCGGGAGAAAACGTGATTGATTCATCGGCCAGTGGCTTCATGAACAAGATCGAGAGTTTCTTTCGACTCCGCGAGAACGGCACTACCTTTCGCATTGAGATCATCGGGGGAATGACAACATTCGCCACGATGGCTTACATCATCGTTGTGAACCCGGCCATCTTGCGCTTCGCGGGGCTACCTGTCGGGCCAAGCACCGTTGCGACGATCCTGGTCGCCGCGGTCGGCTCGGTGCTGATGGGACTCTACGCCAACCGCCCACTGGCCGTTGCTCCCTATATGGGGGAGAACGCGTTCATCGCGTTTGGGCTCACTGCTCTTGGCATTGGGTGGCAACTCCGTTTGGGCGCAGTTTTTATCAGTGGGGTGCTGTTTCTCATCATCACGCTGTTGCGCGTGCGATCCTGGTTGGCCGCGGCACTCTCACCCAGCATGAAACACAGTTTTGCCGCAGGCATTGGTATGTTCCTTGCTTTCATCGGACTCTACCAGAGCGGGATCGTCACCAGCTTTGTGGAGGGGATGCCTCCTCCGCCTCCCGCAACGCTGACGATGCCCAGGCCTGATGTTCCCGTGAAGCTCGGGAACCTGCGCGACACTCACGTATTGCTGGCAATTGGCGGGTTTGTGTTGATTGCCGCGATGATGTGCCGCGGAATTCGCGGGGCGATCCTTCTTGGAATGCTCGCGACAGCGATCGCAGGCTATTTCGCTGGCGTTGCTTCTCCACCACAAGCGGTGGTCGCCCTCCCGTTCACGAAAGAGTACGACCTGAGCGAAATCGCCTTCCAACTTGATGTTGTCGGAGCTTTGCGCCTGAGCTTCATTCCCATCTTGCTCACGCTCTTTCTTCTGAGTTTCCTCGATACGCTCGGTACTCTGGTTGGTGTCGGAGCGGCTGGAGGGATGTTGGATGAGCGGGGCAACTTCCCACAAGTGGAACGCCCCATGCTTGTCGATGCGGTTGCCTGCATCTTCAGCGCGCTGATGGGCAGTTCCACGAGCGGTGCCTACATCGAATCCGCCGCGGGAGTCCGGGAAGGCGCACGGACAGGTCTTGCTGCGGTGGTAACCGGACTGTTGTTCGCCCTCGCCCTCTTCTTCATTCCCCTGGTTCAACCGCTCCAAAACCTCAAATACGTTTATGGACCCGCTCTAATTGCGGTCGGCGTCATGATGCTGGGGTCGATCCGGAAGATTGATTTTGATGACATGACTGAAGCGGTGCCGGCATTCGTGACTATTACTCTGATTGTATTCTCTTATAACATCGGGAATGGCCTAACTGCGGGCCTGCTGATCTATCCGATACTCAAAGTGTTCAGCGGACGCTGGCGGGAACTTACATTTGGCTCGATCCTCCTGGCTTTGCTCTGTTTGGCCTACTACGTGTTTGGCCTACCACACTGACTGAACCAATTCAGCCACGCCTCTGACGAAGTTTTTTCATGCGACCTATGTGAGTTATCCGGGTAAAAAGGGATGTTCCGTGTTGAGGGAGACCCGAACTGTGCAGCCAATGTATTTACTCCTGATTGCGATATTTGTTCTGGGACTCGCGATGATCCCTTCACCCACCGTTCTGTCGGCTGAACCCGCATCGGCATCGAGCCTGACACGAGATCAGGCTTCCGCGTTTGCCAAGCTCGCCCTCAAAGGTGCGCGGAAGGAATATCCGAATAAGCCTGGCGATGTCCTCACCAGCATTGCGGATGTGAAAAGCCCGAAGGCGACTCACCCCGCCTTCTATGGTTGTTTTGATTGGCACTCGGCAGTTCACGGGCACTGGATGCTTGTGCGAGTCCTTGGGCAGTTCCCGGATTTACCCGAAGCTAAGGAAATTCGCGCGGTTCTGACAGAGAACCTGACCGCCGAAAACCTCAAGATCGAGGCAGCACGCTTCACCCACCCGGAAGCCAAGTCCTTTGAACGTCCTTACGGGTGGACATGGCTTTTGAAACTGGCCCAGGAGTTGCACGAATGGGATGACCCAGACGGCCGGAACTGGTCGGTGAATTTGCGCCCTTTGGCAGACGTCATTGCTAACAGGTACATCGATTATTTCCCCAAGCAGACGTACCCAATCCGATCCGGCGTCCATCCGAACACAGCCTTTGGGCTTTCATTCGCTCACGACTACGCACGATCGGTGGGGAACAAGAAATTGCAAGACCTGATCGAGGAACAGGCGCGCATGTACTATGGGAAGGACACTGATGCCCCCGCTCGCTGGGAACCCGATGGCGCGGATTTCCTTTCGCCGAGTCTCGCGGAAGCGGATCTGATGCGACGGATTCTGGCACCTGCCGAGTTCCGCGATTGGTTCCACAGGTTTCTTCCTGGAGCAGCGAAGAGAGAGCCAACTTCTCTGTTC
>DASZJS010000303.1:0-2556 GCA_035947935.1 Gemmata sp.
ACCTTCTATTACGATTGTGTGAGGTATATGGGAAAGTGCAAACGGCATTACAAGCCAGATGAGAAATGTCTTACAGACGCGCACGAGTGCAGCCGTCACGGCAAACGGCCGCATGGAACCATCCAACTCATTAAACATCCACCACTTCAAACACAACGCACGAGACGTTGTCGCGTGAGCCCTTGTCGAGGGCGAGCTGACCGAGCCGTTCTGCGCACTGCTGCATGTCCGTTGCGTTACTGATCTCGGTCGCGAGTTCTTCGTCCGGCACAACGCCCGTCAGCCCATCTGTGCAGAGCAGGAAGCGATCGCCCGTCTGAACCTGGACCGTGGAGACTTCTGGCCCTTCACCGACTTCTTTGCTGCCAAGGTATTTCCACAGGACGTTTTTGAAGCGGTGGTCCTTGGCTTCGGCGGGAGTGATGGTTCGAGCTTCCACAAGCGCCTGAGCCAGTGAGTGATCGACCGTGAGTTGCTGAATCTTCTTGTTTCGGATCAGGTAGCCCCGGCTGTCACCCACACCCGCGATGTAGACTTCGCCACCTTTTCGCCAAATCGCCATGACCACCGTGGTGCCCATGTTCTTCATATCTTTGTCGAGGGCACCCATCGCCATGATTTCTTCATTCGCCTGGACGATTGCCCGGCGTGTGACGCTTTTGATTCCTTCACCATTTAAATTCGGGGTAAGGTTTTTGCGGAGTTCGCGGGGAATAATCTCGACAGCACGGCGGCTGGCGATTTCTCCGGCTGCCTGACCGCCCATGCCATCGGCAACGACGTGAACGGTCAAATCCGGGAAGACTTTGACATCGATGGAATCCTCGTTATTCTCCCGGTAATTTCCGAGGAGGCTGCACTTGCCAATGTTAAGTGTGACTGCCATTTGGCCGATCTCCCAGACCCGGGGCCGAACACGAAGGTGCGGCTCGCACAAGTGCAATCCGGGACGCCGACCTATCGTTTGAGATGAGTCGCGTCGCAATTGGTTTCAGCATACAACGATAGCCCGTGCCATGCAATCCGCACCGACCGATTCAGAGAATTCCCGACGTTGCAAACGACCCATCTTTTTCACTCCACCAAAAATCGTTACACTCCTCACTCTCGGAACCTTATAAAGTTCGTCCTTCGATCTTTCGTCCCTCGTCATTCGGGAAAACAACTCGCGATTCGCTTAGCTCTGTCCCCTAAAAACGAAGGACAAAGGACTTCTCCGAAGGAAGAACAACAGTGAGGGGTTGTAGCATGGATGCTCGCAGGACGGAACGGGTAGTGCTGATTCACGACTGGCTGACAGGCATGCGTGGCGGAGAAAAGTGCCTGGAGCCCGTCTGTCGGCGGTGGCCGGACGCCCGCATGCTCACCCTTCTCCACAAGCGCGGGAGTGTGTCCAGGGATATCGAAAGGGTCCACATCCGCCCGACTTGGCTTAACAGACTCCCGCAAGTCGAAAAGTACTACCGCTATCTCCTCCCGATGATGCCGTTTGTTGCCGGTTGGCGCATCGACAAGGCCGATCTCGTCTTGAGCTTCAGTCATTGCGTCGCGAAGTCGGCTATCCCACCGCCAGGAGTGCCGCACGTCTGCCACTGTTTCACTCCGATGCGCTACGCCTGGCACATGAAAGATGCCTATTTCCGCCCAACGGGGTTGCTCGCCCGTCTGAAAGTCGCGGCTTTCGATCGCTTGATGGCTGCGCTCCGCGAGTGGGACCGGCGAACCGCCGATCGGGTCACGCATTTCATTGCCAATAGCAAGAACACCCAGCAGCGCATCAAGGAGTGCTACAACCGCGAGAGCACGGTGATTTACTCACCGGTGGATACCGATTTTTACACCCCCGCGACACCAACTGCGAGATGTGAGGATTTCTACCTCGTTGTGTCTGCTCTGGCTCCTTATAAGAGGTTCGATCTGGCAGTTGATGCCTGCATGCGACTCGGTCGCCGCCTGGTGCTGATTGGTGCCGGGCAGGACTATGCGAAACTGAAAGCCGCAGCAGGCCCGAAAGTGGAGTTCCTTGGCTGGCAACCCGATGAGGTGATTCGAGATTATCTTCGCCGCGCGAAGGCGCTCCTCTTCCCCGGGGAAGAGGATTTTGGGATCGTCCCGCTCGAAGCTCAGGCGTGTGGTTGCCCGGTTATTGCGTATGGCCGCGGTGGGGTTCTTGAAACTGTCCGTCCGCTGGGCGTGGGAAACAATCCGACTGGTGTGTTCTTCGAGGAGCAAACTGACGATGCGGTTGCTGCGGCAATAGAGCAGTTCGAGCGTAATTCAGACCGTTTTGACCCCCGTTCGGCCCGCCAGCAGGCGTTACTGTTCCGGAAAGAGCGATTCGAGACGGAGTTGTTCGGCTTTCTCGATCGCGTGCTGGCTGGCGAACCTGACATGGCGCGGAAGGCAGCGTGACATCGATACCCCATCGCTAACGCTCCGGGTTCGCCCGGACACGGTCACCTTTCGCTGTCCCGGCGAACCCGGAGCGTTAGCGATGGGGTGTTCCAGTCGTCAATTCACCACATTTCGCAACTGTTCCCCAAGGAGAGCCCGGCG
>DASZJS010000304.1:0-14050 GCA_035947935.1 Gemmata sp.
CGGCACCCAGGTAGCGATACCCGACAAACGCAGCCAACGCCAAATTTGGACCCTTGGCCAGCGAATCCTTGATCTGCTTCAACCGCGTGATGTGTTTGCCATCGGCCGGTTCGATTTCTGCTGCCGCCGACAGCGCATCGACCAGCAACCGCAGCCACTGTTCTTGCTTCTCGGGAGAGAGCTTGGCGACAATCTGCTCAAGGATCTCGGCCCGTTTGGCGTTGTATGCCGCGAGCGCATCATGACCGATAATTGTGTCTGGGGAGATCTGGTCAAGTTCTGTGAGTTTAGGAAGAAGCGGCTCGATCTCCGGGGGGATGGGGTTGCCGGCCTGACCGCTAGCGCCAGCACCTCCGTCAGGACCATCCACCAACTTCCATGCCCGGCCGACTTGCACAAGATCGCCGGTCTGAAGCGACTTGGTGATTTTCCCATCCTGTACCAGAACGGCACCGCTCTTGTATATCACCAGATCGTCGCGCGCTCCTGGAACGGCATCGGCCGGGATTGTCTGTGGTGCAGAAAGTTCCAGGTGAACCCACTTGGCATCTGGAGCCGCATTCAAGGCCGCAGCAGCAGCCCCAATCTTTTTTCCAATGGCGGCAGCTCGCGTGAGTAGTTGCTGCGCTTCAACTCCCTTGAATCCGAGAGCATCTAGGTTAGTCTTGGTCAGCGCCAGCGCCTCGGCTCGCCTGGGATCGCGGGTGAGAACCGCCTGGAGAAGTTCCTGGCTCACCTCTTCGGGAGAAATGGCCTTCCACTCATCGATCCGTCCATCCCGATCCCAATCGAGCCCCCACTTGCTTCCGTTTGGTCCGAGCCAGCGGAACTGATTCGGCTCGTTCGACCGGGGCGAATAAAGTTCTCGATACGCTTCAACACCATCCAGATAGAAGGCGCGGATGTGATAACTCTTCCCATCCAAGCTCACGAATTGACGAAATGGCTTGCCGGCCGGATCGCGAACCATGTAACCCATAGGCGTCTTCGGATCCTGGGGATTTGGGATCGGCTCTACTTTGCACTGTCTGATCTGATCTGGTGTCGGAGTGGTGATGGCGACCCCGGGCTGAGTGGGCATCACCTGACATGCAGTTTCGGGAGTAACTGTCGGCAATTGGGCCTGAGCCGACAGTCCGAATCCGGCCCACAGAGTGAGCCCTGTTATCGCCCCCAGCGTGAGCCTTGTACTTACCATCCTGGCTTTCCTCCTGAAGCAGCTCCATCAGACCCTCCGGGCCGGACTTGCTGCGCAGTATAGATAGGCTGAACAGTCTTCGGCAAACCACGGGCTTCAGGTTGATACTCTTTTTGGTCCATGGTCCTTGGTCAATAGTTCTTGGTTGGGGCAAGGGCACAACGAAAACTGGAATAACTGGCACTATGGACTATGGACCATGGACCGAACACAATTTCTAAATTTGCTTTACTAAATCTTCTTTACAAACTGTCTCTGACCGCCTATTCTGCTGAAATATGCTCACAACAGGCTCGCGTGAACTCTCTCCGATCACGACAATTCGTCCAGCCGTTGTCGGGAAGTTGAACGAACGTCAGGTTCTGCGATTGCTCCAGACCCGTGGTCCGCTTTCGCGGGCTGAGGTCGCGCGGAAAAGCGGGTTGAGTGCCCCGACCGTCTCCAAGGCGGTTGCTTCGTTGCTCAAGGCTGGACTGCTCGAAGAGGCAGACGCACCCGAATTGGCCCGTGGTCGCCCGGCTCCAAAACTACGACTGGCAACGAGGTCTGCTCAGGTACTCGGTGTGGCAATCGATGCAGGCCACTGCGAAGTGGTGTCCGCGGGACTCGATGGAGAACTTCACGGCGATGTTGCTGTCGTTCCAACGCCCGGCACCTATGCGGAGTTGCTCGATGTGTTGGAAGAGGCCACTCGGCAATTGATAGCCAAACCGGGAGTGACGACCCTCGGGCTTGGAGTGAGCCTGCCGGGGTTGGTGGATTACCGGCAAGGCCGCGGAGTGTTATCTCCGAACATCCCCATGACCAATGGCCACACTCCAGCACACGATCTGGGGGCACGGCTCGGTCTGGAAAGCACGCTGCTCCAGGAATCGCACGCTCTGTGTCTTGCAGAACGGCACTATGGACTCGCGAAGGGCCTCGATGATTTCGCGGTTCTGGATATCAGCACGGGTGTCGGGCTCGGGGTGATGCTGGGTGGTCGGTTGCTCCGGGGTCATTCGGGCCTGGCTGGTGAGATTGGCCACATAACGGCGGTGGCGAATGGCGGTCGGCGGTGTGGTTGCGGGAACACAGGCTGCCTGGAAACTGTCGTCAGTGACTCGGCCCTGGCGTGGCACGCGAGCCGGAAGCTCGGACGACCAGTAGCGGTCGATGAGGTGATCGCTCTGGCTCGCACAGGGCAAGTGAACCTGACTGCCGAACTCGATGAGATCGCCGGGTATCTGGCGGTCGGCGTCGCGGCGGTCATCAACCTGTTCAACCCGGCGGTGGTATTCATCCATTCGCCGCTGTTCGATATCGACCCGGCGTTGTTTTCGCGCGTGATCGAACAAGCCGGACAACGAACTCTGCCGCCCTCATTCGCGGAGTGCCGGATCTTGCGGGCGGAAGGAAGTAAACATCAGGGCGCGATTGCTGGTGTGATCCGACATCTGACGGATGCCATTGCGCCTGAGGTGATGTGAACTGGCTGCGCCCTCACCCCAACCCCTCTCCCTGGGGGAGAGGGGAGTCAATCTTCGCCCCTCTCCTGCGGGGAGAGGGGTTGGGGTGAGGGCTCCCACTCAGAGGATGAACCCCATGCGAACGCTCCTCTCCCTATTCGCGATGATGGTCGCTGCACCTGTCCTCGCGGCAGACCCGCCAAAGCTCAAGGTGCTGTTCCTCGGCGACAACGGGCATCACCAGCCCGCGGCCCGGTTCAAGCAACTCCAGCCGGTGCTTGCGGCCCGCAACATCGAACTGACCTACACCGACAAACTCGATGACCTGAACGCCAAGACGCTCAGCGGTTTCGATGGGCTCCTGATCTACGCCAACAGCGAGAAGATCGCTCCCGAACAGGAAAAGGCGTTGCTGGAGTTCGTTGAAGGAGGAAAAGGGCTCATTCCACTACACTGCGCCAGTTACTGCTTCCTCAATTCGCCGCAATACATCGCACTCGTCGGGGCACAATTCCGCAGCCACGGCACAGGCACATTCCGCACCGATGTCATCAAACCCGACCACGAACTCATGAAGGGTTTTCAGAGCTTCAGCAGTTGGGATGAAACCTACGTTCACACCAAGCACAACGAGAAGGATCGCACGGTTCTGGAGGTTCGCACCGATGGCGATCTGAAGGAACCGTGGACGTGGGTACGCACGCAAGGCAAAGGGCGGGTGTTCTACACCGCCTGGGGACACGATCAGCGAACGTGGAGCCATCCCGGCTTCCAGAACCTAGTCGAACGCGGGGTTCGCTGGGCGTGCGGCCAGGATCCCAAGTTGGCGGGAATCTACTTCGATCGGCCAAAAATGACCGAGCTACGGAAAGACCTGAAGCCCTTCGAGTACGTTCCCGCAAAGGTTCCGTTCTACCCCCCCAACAGGCAATGGGGAACCGTTGCCGAGCCGATCAACAAGATGCAGAAGCCCCTCCCGGCAGACGAAAGCATCAAGCACTTCGTCACACCAATGGACTTCGAGATAAAGGTATTCGTGACAGAGGAGAAACTCGGCGGTAAGCCAATCGCGATGGCCTGGGATGAACAGGGGAGATTGTGGGTTTCCATCACAGTCGATTATCCGAACGAACTCCAGCCCGCCGGGCAAGGCCACGACAAGATCGTGATTTGCGAGGATACCAAAGGCGAGGGCGTTTGCGACAAGGTCACCACATTCGCGGACAAGTTGAGCATCCCCACGAGCCTGATACCCTACGCCGGGGGTGTGATTGTGCATCAGGCTCCGCACACGCTGTTCCTCAAGGATACGACTGGCGAGGGCAAGGCGAACGTGCGGCAAATCCTGTTCACGGGCTGGAGTACGGGCGATACCCACGCTGGCCCGAGCAACCTGAAGTATGGGTTCGATAACTGGATCTATGGCTCAGTTGGCTATGCCGGATTCAACGGCACGGTTGGCGGCGAACGCCTCAACTTCCGCCAGGGTTTCTATCGCTTCAAGGTGGAACCGGCTGGTGCTGCCCACGAACTCAAGGTCACCAAGCTCGAGTTCCTCCGGAGTACCAGTAATAACACCTGGGGGCTGGCGTTCAATGAGGCCGGCGAACTGTTTGGCAGCACCGCGAATGGCTGCCCCATCGTGCATATGCCGATTGCGAATCGCTATTACGAAAAGGTGAAGGGCTTAACTCCATCCGTGCTACAAAACATCGCCCCGGATAACCACATCGAGCCCATCACCGACAAGATTCGCCAGGTGGACTGGCACGGTGGGTTCACGGCCGGAGCAAACTGCTCCATTTACACCGCCCGCACCTATCCGCGCGAATACTGGAACAACGCCGCGTTCGTCTCGGAACCCACCGGCCACCTCACCGCGACTTTCGTGCTGACTCCCAGTGGCACCGATTACAAAGCCCGGTACGGCTGGAATCTTGTCGCGAGTGACGATGAATGGTCTGCGCCTATTGAGGCCCAGGTGGGACCGGATGGGCATATGTGGGTGATCGACTGGTACAACTTCATCGTCCAGCACAACCCCACGCCCGCGGGCTACAGGACCGGGAAGGGAAGCGCTTACGAGACGGAATTACGCGACAAGACGCACGGACGCATTTACCGGGTGGTTTACACGAAAGCCAAACCGGAACAGCCATTCACTCTGAAGGATGCGACGCCGGAAATGCTGGTCGAAACGCTCAAGCACCCCAACATGACGTGGCGACAACACGCCCAACGGTTGTTAGTGGAACGAGGAAAGGCCGACGTGGTGCCTGCGTTGGAGAAATTGATCGCGGACAAGACGGTTGATGAGACGGGGTTGAATGCCGGAGGCGTGCATGCGGTGTGGACCCTTGCGGGTCTAGGTAAAGAACTGCCCGATTCCGCGACCGATCACCCCTCTCCGTTAGTCAGACAGGCCGTGTTTGCTGCGCTCGGGGCAAGGGGCACAGCCGATCGGCTTCTGGGAGGCAAAGTCGGGGCGGCACTCGGACTGCATGCCGATCCTGACGCTCGGGTCCGGCTTGCGGCTGCACTCGCGGCAGCCGATCTACCGAAAAATGACGAGGGAGAACAGCACAAATTGGAGCAAGTACTCGGATGGAGACTCACCGAGTTGGGATCGGACTCGACCCAGCGGACGGCATTGCTGGCGGCCGCAGCCAGAAGGCCGGGTTTCGTCCTTTTATCAATTTGGACAGATACCCAGACCCCGGAGGGAATTGCCGCCATCGAACTTCTCGCCCGGAATTATGCGATGACTGGGGGCGATGATCGCCTCTTGGATGTACTCTCCATCTACAAACAATTGCCAACTTCGCGAGCGGGAGCGGCAATCATTTCCGGCTTCGCAGCGGCATGGCCCGCAAGCAAACCCCCGAAACTCGATCGGGAAACCGAGAAGATCATCCAGGAACTCCTTGGAAAAGTTTCGCCAGCGTCCCGAGGCAAACTCCTCAAGCTCGCCTCGACGTGGGGAGTGAACGGAATTGACGCCCAGTTCGCGGAAATCGCGAAGGCGGCATTCGCCACGGTTTCCGATGCCACGGTTTCCGATGCCGACCGCATCGAAGCCGCCAAGCAACTCATCGAATTCCGACCGGACGATGACGTCGCGGTCGAAAAGCTCCTAGCTGCGATCACACCCCAGACATCACCAGCATTGGCAATCGGAATCCTCGAAGCGCTCAACGCATCGAAAGCCAAGGTGCTCGGGTTGGGAGTGGTTGGCAAACTCAAGGATCTCTCGCCTGCTGCCCGTCCCACTGCCTTGCGGCTCGTTCTCGCCAAGCCGGATACCGCCAAGGCATTTCTCGATGCCGTCGAGAAGGGATCTCTCCGTTTCGACATACTGGCTCTCGATCAGCGAACCGCCCTCGCTTCGCACCCGGACAAGGACGTTGCCGAGCGAGCCCGGAAGCTACTTGCTCTCGGCGGCGGCTTGCCCAGCCCGGATCGGCAAAAGGTGATCGATGAGTTGAAGCACATCACCGCCAAAACAGGCGACGTCGCCAACGGTAAGAAAATCTTCACGCAGCACTGCGCGAAGTGCCACAAATATGCAGGCGAAGGCACCCAGATCGGCCCGGACCTCACGGGGATGGCGGTTCACCCGAAGGAACACCTCATCATCGACATCCTCGACCCATCGCGCAGTGTTGAAGGCAACTACAAAGCGTATCGCATCGTCACTGCCGATGACCGGACCATCCTCGGGATGCTCGCTTCAGAAAGTAAGACCGCGATTGAGGTGGTTGATGCGGATGGCAAGCGTTATCCACTCAGCCGGGACGATATCGCCTCCATCAAGGAGACGGACAAATCGCTCATGCCGGAAGGATTCGAGAAAGTGATGAAGCCGGAGGAACTCGCCGACCTGCTGGAGTTCATCACCCAGAAGGGTAAATACGTTCCCATTCCGCTCGACAAGGTTGCAAGCGTCATCACCACGAAGGATATGTTCTTCGATGCCGGTGGCACGGCCGAACGACTGATCTTCCCGGACTGGAAGCCCAAGGTGTTCAACAGTGTCCCGTTCCTGCTCGTCGATCCGGCCAAGGACACAACCAAGAACGCGGTCATGCTCTATGGGCCGAACGGGAAGATACCACCGACAATGCCGAAGTCGGTGACATTGCCGTGCAATACCAAGGCCAAGGCCATCCACTTCCTCAGCGGCGTAAGTGGCTGGGGTTTCCCGGCCGAAGCGCGAGGCAGTGTAAGTATGATCGTCCGCTTCACCTACGAGGATGGGAAGACCGAGGATCACGAACTGAAAAACGGCGTCCACTTCGCCGACTACATCCGCAGGGTGGATGTGCCCGAATCGCAGTTTGCTTTCTCGCTTCGGGGCCAACAGATTCGCTATTTCGCAGTGAACCCGAAACGAGACGCGGCGATCAAAACCATCGAACTGGTGAAAGGACCAGACCGAACCGCACCGGTGGTCATGGCAGTAACTGTTGAGACGCCGTAGAGAACAGCCGTTGCCACGCCATAGAGCCAGTTGGCGAACAACTCCCGTGAGGCAATTGATGCTGCCTTGCGGACGAGAACGAGGAATGTGGCTTGAAAAGCGTCCTCGACATCGTGGTAGTTGTGAAGTGCACGGCGACACACGCCCCACACCATCGAAGCATGTCGCTGCACAAGGGCTGCAATCGCCGCGGCGTCGCGGTGGTTGATGTAGTCCTTCAGCAGTTGCTCATCGGTCAGCGCTGCTACATCGCGCAGAAGTACAGTTCTGCGAAGGTGCAGGATGGCCTCGCTCCTTGAGTTGGTCGCCATGTTCTTCCAGAGCATCGTAACGAGGGCTGATAATGCTGTATTAATTTACAGCCGTTAAATTAAGGCCCTGAAAAGCGAAAACGGTGCGGCCAATGGCCGCACCGCCAAACTTTCACGCAAGGAAGCGGCGTCAAGCGATCACTTCGCACTACCAACGCCCGTATGTGCAGCGTTGCCGCCCCAGCACGACCAACCCGTTAGCGTCTTGTCGCCGGTGTCGATGCAGATCAGCTTCCCATCCTGAGTTCCCACATAAATCCGACCACCTTCAACAGCAGCCTGGAAGCGCGTCGGGCTTTTCGTATCCCACGTTTTCAGAACCTTCCCCGTCGCATCCATCCGCAACACATCGCCCTTCAACGTGGTCATGATCAGAGAACCGCCCGCGGCAGCCGGTGGAGCGCCGAGGAACCCACCCTGCTTCTTCAGGTCGCCATCGAGCTTGTGATTCCACATCTCCTTACCGGTCTTCGGGTCATTGCACACAACCTGATCGCCCATGCAACTGTAGTTCATACCCCCCATGTGCAGCACGCGCGAACCCTGGAACGCCTGCATACTGGAGACATTCCCATATCCCACATTGCTCCACGCCGCGGTTGGGTTGGCCTGCATCGGTGCCCCACCACCAAACCCATTACCCGCATCCAGTTTGAGAGACTCCTTGGCAAGGTCTGCTCTCTGCTGCACCTTCTGATCCAGGTAGATTGCGTCCTTGGGTTTGGTCGCGGTGACCACGGTATTGTCCGTCCGGTTGACCGTGGCGTGGCCTTCCTGCGGACAGACATCGCCGCCCTTGTCGAGCCGTCGGCTGAAGTAGACCTCCTTGCCAACCACCACCGGGGCCGATGTGGCCCGCGACCGCACGGCGGAAAGGATCTCGCCATCCTTCTGGTTGAACTTGTAAACCACGCCACCGAAGCTGGCAAAATACAACTCCTTGTCCACGGCGACGGGTGAGGACATCACGTCGCTTTCGATCCACCGTTGCCACAGGATTTTGCCGGTCTTCAGTTCGAGAGCAATCAGGACGTGCGAACACGGCGGAGCCGCTTTCGCATTTCCAGGGTTCGGTTGCTGAACCGGAACAGCCTTCGGTAAGTTTGGCTGTTTGATCGCCGGGTTCTGGTTGTTCAGCGCGGGCGGGGCATTATTCAATACCCCACCGCCACCACCCGCGGGGTATGAGGTGAACACGATGCCGTTGGCAATCGTTGGGGTGCTGGTGAGTGGATCGCCCAGCCAGTAAGACCAGAGTTGTTTGCCGGTGTTGGAATCGACCGCGAACAGCGTGCAGCTCTCGGTGTTGAACACCGTTACCCCATCGTCGCAAACCGCGGCGGTCGGACCATCATCATCCAGGTCGATTGCCCACACGAGAGCGCCTGTTGTGGCCTCGAAGCAATAGAACTCCTTGCTGTGGAATCCACCACTGACATAAACTTTGCCCCCATAGACCGTCGGGGTTGGGATCGGTGCCTTGCTAGGGAGTTGGATGGTGAAACCGGTGGGGCTGTTCGTAATCGCCTTGGCATCGAGCTTTCTCGGCGTAACATGCCCTGCCCGAAACGTGTTTGCCGGGCTCGCGAACTTGGCCGAGTTCCATTCCTTCACCTCGGCGGTAATATCCTTGTCCGCTGGCGGATCGTCCGCCTTGATCCTCGGCATGGGGGCGATCGGTGGTGTTTCTCCGCCGATCGCCGCGAACACTACGATTATCAGCCCATACACCGCCGTTACCCAGGACGACCGGATCATAGCTTTCTCTCCTTCCGCCTGAAGGCGAACGGGAACTCGCTTGCACGGCAAACCCTACGCTCAGTGTAACTAAAGGCAGGTAACGGGATGGTAACAGGGAAATGGTTTCCAGGGGTTGGGGTGAAACGCTGGTGCAACCCCTGGAAGCTTTTCAATGGAGTGGAATGGCGACACGGTCGCCGCCTTTCATGGCGGATTCGTGGGCACAGATGCCAACGAGTGTCCAGTTGGCGCTGGTTGGCGCATCGGGGAACGCTGTCTGTGTCCCCAACACTGCCATCAGGAAGTTGTGGACAAGGTGGGGGTGGCTTCCCCCGTGCCCGGCTCCCTGCAAAAAGCTCAGGTGCGTCGCATCGTGAATCGCCCCGGTGAACTTCCGGATTCCCTCCGGTAACCGTCCGGCAAAATCCGGCACCTTCACTCGCCGCGGAATCTGCGGTTCCGGCAACCCGCGCATGTGCAACACCGGTTCTTCACCTTCTACCTGTTGCCACTCGAAACTCACGTTCGATGCCGTCACATCGAAGCTCTCCCGATATTGTCGGGCCGTATCAAATAGACTGCGCGTCACCTCGGCTACCACATCCGATCCCTTGATTTTGAACGTCGCCGTTTCAAGGGCGTGCGGGGAGTTGTACTTGGGGATCAGTTCTTCACGAATCCGTCCCGAACCGTGACAGACAACGCTCTCGGCCAGGGCGATCTGACCCTTGGCGGGATCGCTCAAAACCGCGAGACACGGGCTGACGCAGTGCGTGGCATACCACATTGGCGGCAGGCCAGGCCAGTAGTTGGGCCATCCATCCATGTCCTGCTGGTGACTGCCGCGAAGGAACTGAATGCGGCCGAGAACGCCGCGGTCGTAGAGATCCTTGGCGAAGAGATATTCGCGGCTGTACACGACGGTTTCCATCATCATGTACACCTTCCCGACCTTACGCTGAAGATCGCAGATTTCCTTGATCTGCTCCTTGCTGGTGGCCATCGGAACGGTGCAGGCAACGTGCTTGCCGGCTTTGAGAGCCTTGAGAGTTTGTGGACCGTGATCGGGGATCGGACTGTTGATGTGAACGGCATCCACATTGGGATCTTTGAGTAGCTCATCGAAGTCGGTGTAGCGCTTCTTGATGCCGAACTGATCGCCGCAATGATCGAGTTCGGTTTTGTTGCGCCGACAGATGGCATACATCTCGGCGTTGGGATGGGACTGATAGATGGGAATGAATTCGGCTCCAAACCCGAGGCCGACAATGGCGACACGTATCTTGCGATCAGACGACATGGGAGGGAACTCCGCGGTGATTGAGAGAGTGGGAACTCTCCGCAGATTACGCCGCGATTGGGAAAGGGGCAACGGTCAGCAGAAAAGCCCACTCGTGAAAACGAGTGGGCTTTTCTGTTGGGAGAAGCGGTGCGGTGAAGATTCAGAACCAGCTTATTGCTTCTTGCCACCCTTTTTGCCCCGGAATTGATCCCGCTCCAGTCGGGTATTGGAGGGAATCGCCGTTGACGAAATTGCCGCGGGAGCCGCCTCGGCTCGCGGCAAGCCAGTCCCGGCAAAGCTGCGCCAGTATTTGAACGGAACCAACCCCACCGCCATCACTGCCATGCATGTGATCCAAGTCCACATGCAACCCTCAGCCAACGTCTTGTTAAATCCGTAGTTGTGCAACCCAACTCCGAGCTGATTCGTTCCAAACCAGCTCCAGGTTGTGACCATGATTCCCGCCATCGCTAGAATTGACATTCCGCGCTGCTTTACAAGCCCACACCATCGAGCATGCAGGATCAACGCATTCCAGATCACGATGAGGACGGCCCCATTCTCCTTCGGATCCCAGCCCCAGAAACGTCCCCACGACTGATCTGCCCAGATGCCGCCGAGTACGGTCCCAACGAAACTCAACAGTGTAGCAAAGCAAGTGACGCCATAGACCATCTGTCCGAGTTTCGTCATCGACTCAGTATCAAGAGCCGTGTTTTGGAGAATAGTGGCAACACCCGGAACTCGATCCTTCCGAGCTGAGGTATCTGTCCAGAGCAAAATCCGGACAACAACGAGGCCCATACCAGATAGAATTCCCACTCCGAGTGTGAGATAGGATAAGAATTGCGAGACACCAGGTGGAATGAATTCCTCTGCCGTCAGCATCAAAATCCAAATGGAACTGTAGAGGTATGGGATCAGCATGATACCGATAACCGCAGCAACATAGGCAACCGCTTCTCCCGCCGTCAACTTCTCCGGCGTCTGGAACGACTGTACGATGACCCTCACGAGCATTTGTAAGATAAACGCCATTCCGATAAGGCCAGCGACGAAAGTCGCGGTATATCCCAACACCACAGTAGTGACGTGGGAAGCTAGCCAGAAATTCGTGTCCAGCACAGCCACCAGCGACCCAAGGGTATCACTCCCATCGGTTGCGAGGTGGTGAGAGATCTTGACTGTAGCCGCCCCAAGGGTTGCTCCGACAACAAGGCCGATGCCGTTTCGGAATATCCGCTCCATGACTAGACAGCCAGCCACAGATGCAAATCCAATCATAAGACCGGAAGAGTACAGATTTGTGACGAACACCAACGGACGACCCATCAGATACATCCGGCCGAAGAGCCCCCCCGCGTGCAACAGAAGCGCAATGACCGCAACACCAATCGCGGTTTTGCGTAACGGCCCTCGCCAACCCAACCAGCTCAAGACCATGAACACCACAGCAAACAAGTACATGAATCCCGCATTGATGAACGGCATTGCGCCATTGAAGGCCACCTCGAACTTGGTGGTATCGCGGAACTCAGGATTAAGGGGGAAGACGTAATCGCTGGTGTAGGTGTTGATTGCTTCTACAAATCCCTTGGGTTGATTCTCCTTGTACGTCGAGAGGATTTTCCCAAATGCTCCAGCGGCAGGATTCACCTTCCCGCGCTCGCTTTCCCCAAACCGCCGGATCCATATCTGCGTTCGTCTTTCCAGTTCCTGTTCGAGAGCCATTTGTAATGCAGGCTTCATATTCTCCAGGCTGATCCCCTTTTCTTGCAATACCTGCCTAAGCTCTTTCATTGCCTCCTGTCGAGCATCCTCATCAAACTGCCTACCGGCTTCCGTGTCGATCTGATTCAGAGTTTGCCATACGGCACTTCCCTTTTCGGTGGGGATCAACGTGGGCGTCTTGCGTAGTGCCAGTTCTTCGTAAGCATGGAGGCGCCGCCCGAGTTCGAGGATTTTGCCGTGAAACAGATCTCGGTCTTCCTCGGGCACCTTCTCACCCGCTGCCCGCTTCTCTTCTCTCAACTGCGCGGCGAGCAACTCCCGTTCAAACTTGTCCCCACTCTTGCTCTTGCGGATCTCATTCCAAGAGTAGCGATAAGATCCGGGGCGATACTCAAGATTCAGTTCGGCCAGCACTTGCTCATTATCCACCCGAAACACCCGGTAGTCAGCAATCGGGCTGGCCTGTGGGTCACCAGCCGCAAGCACTTCCAGAAGCCAGAAAATCGCAGGTCTGGTTTTCCCCTCGTTGTCATCCCACTCGGATCGACCGCTGATGAACAGCATGGATGTCCGGGCGACCGAGTCGAGCGGCTTGATCCGCCCACTATCGAGTACCGGGATGGAGCCGAATGCAGTCAGATCGAATTCCTTGTACTTCTCGTGTTTCGGAGACATTTTCCCGCCAGCATAAAGGGCGAGAATGGCAATCACGGCCCAGGGGAAGTATTTCTCGATCGCGTTCTGACGTGACTCAACTGGCCCTTCCAAGACCTTCCCCTGAAGATCGCTAGGACTGGGATTGGCGGGGTGCTTAATGGAAGTCTTGCCTGTGAACCTGACAATACTAATCCCAAAGTGGATGAGTAGACCGAGAGTGACGATGATGCACGACGCATAGGGGAGAATCCAGCCCGGGTTCTTCACCACCTGAAGAACCGTGCCTGTGTCCTTCCGTTCGCCGTTCACTAGCTCGCCGGGAATTGTCCCCGACTGATAAAATGTTTCGCCACGGTGCCGCAACGGGTGGTTCATCCAGATCCGCACCTCCCGGTCATCTCCGGTTTCCGGATCCACAAGCCGGACGGTGCTGGCGTAATCTTTCGCCATCCCCGTCCCGGCGTATTTTGTGTGTTCAAATTTCAACAGCTCGATGGTGTATGGTTTGAGGATTCGCTCGTTTCGGAGTTCGATAGCGAAGGTTCGTCCGTCAACGGTCACCCGGAACGGCAAGGCCATGAACTGTCGAAGTGTGGGGCCATTTTGATACTCCCAGAGAGACCATATCCGCTCGGCCAGTACCTCCTGCGTTCCCTTCTTGAGCAGACGAAGGCGCACACCAGGAATATCGTCCGGCTGATCGCTCTTGACCCCTGATCCTTCGGTCGCGGGGATAACGTGATAGCGCCCCCCTGACACCGAAATGATGGTGTCCGAGTCGTCGCCTCCAACAGCCCCACTCGGGCTTGTGTTCTTGAATCGCTCCAACACCTCAACATCGACTGGCAACTCCGAGCTGGTAATGGTCTTGCCGCGAGTCAACATTCCCTGCGGGATAGTTGCTGTCCGGTGAGTCGCCTCATCAGTCAAAGCAAGTTCGATCTTTTGGGAATGATCGATGAAGTTCCGCGATTCACCAACCTGCAACATCATGCGGGATTCGACTGCAAAGAGGCCGGTTAGCAGTTCGCCTCCCATCAGGAGGATGACCCCCAAATGGAGTATGATGACCCCGGACCTGCGCCACGAGAGTTTGAATCTCGTGAGGTGCGCAGCGAACAGGTTGGCGAGCATTACACCCCCGATGAGCCACCCGCCGGGGAACGGGAAAGAACCCTGCCACACGGTACTCTCTGGCAACTC
>DASZJS010000305.1:0-3439 GCA_035947935.1 Gemmata sp.
GCGGAAGAAGCCCACAATCTGAACTGGCGATCCTTCTGCCACGGGGAAACGGGGAAGCGGAGTAGTGAGCCTCGGGGTTGGGCGAACCAGGGTTGGGACTGTGGCCTTGGGGTCCAGTGTCACGGCCAGGCGCGTTTCAGATTTAAGAGTTGGCGTTGCCCAGAACACTGGCACGCCTTCGATATCGGTCGGCGGCTGACGGGCGAAAGTGATTTTCAGTTCGGGGTTCGGCTCATCGGTGACGATGAACCGCGGTGGTGTAGATGCGGAAACCGGGAACGGCGGCTCCGGGCCAAGATAAGGCTTGAACGGGTCGAGAGGGGGATTCACTCCCAGCTTCCCCGCATCACCGGCAAGGCGTTCGATGGCGGTTCGATAGTAGCGTGTGCCAGCTTCGCCGTACCAGTAATCGAGGTAGGTCCGGCGTGCTTGTACCGCGAGAACGGATCGCACGCGTTCGCGACGAAGGCGATTGAGGGGGTCATCCGAGACATCCGCGTAAGCAGGTACGATCCGTAACCAGCGCTCGGCACGCACAAGATCGTCTTCTTTCCCGGCAAATCCGATCGCGGCGGTCAGAAGTTCGCCACAGCGGGAACTGGCCTCGGCCAGCGACTGTCGATCGTCAGCCTGGAACGCAAAGTGATTGAAGCGGAACTCAGGCGTTTCGGGCTTCTCGCCCGGGGTGGCCAGTTGTTGAGGGAAGCCGGGGAGGGGGGGTGTTTCCCGGAACGGAACATCGATGACCCGGAGGCGGTCGAGAAGCAGAAAACCGCGCCGACGAGCAGCAACGAATGCCTGTTCTCGCGTGACTTCGGGGGTCACGTTCGGCATCGACTCGGGCCGCGTTGGCCCGTTGACGAGCAATTGCCGCGACACCCGGCGAAACTCGCGGACCAATTCCGAGCGTTGTTTCGCAGCGGACACGCCATTCGGAATTGGTGCGGTCAGCACATCGGAAGCAGATTGCCACCAACTCACCAGCGCAATCCGTGCGGTAGGTCGGGCATAGAATTCCGGCTTCGTTGCAAGCAGGTCCAGGTCTGCGATCTGACTGGCAAGACGATCGTTGAGAAGCTGCATCCCTCCCGATGCGTAAGAGGCATGAGAGCGAGTTACTGCAAGCTCATCGGTATTCGAACCCGCAGTTAGCGCCGGAATTGCTGCGGCGATCTCGTGAGTATTAACCCAGATCGCTCGCCAGGCCTGAAAGAGTAACTCCCGGGACAGCCGTTCCAGTGAGTTCGCTCCGGACCCGTGTGCCAGCCACTCCGTCATCGCAGGCAAGCCGGCTGCCGATCGGTGCCAGGGCACAATCAACTCCTGGATTGCCTTTGCAGCGGCAATTCGTGAACTGTATTGCCGCTCCGCGCTGTCCACATTGCCGCTGGCTTGTTGCCAGTGCGTGGGGCTGGTCGCGAAGCACAAATCCTCGGCAGTTCGTCGAGCGGTGTCCGCAGCGCGAAGATCGTTGAGAGCGTATGACCCAAGCCACTCCGTGAATGGATACGAGGCACCCGCGGTTAATGCGGCAGCGTTCTCGGCTTCGAGGCGGAGACGCAACACGCGCTTTAACAGGGGGCCGATGAGTTCGGTCTTGTCGGTTGGCGGCAAGTTCTGTGCAAGCATTAGCAGGAAATTGATTTCCGCCGGGCGGATGGACATACCATCGGCAATGAGCGAGACCAGCGAAGGCACGCTGGGCAGATTGGTGAGCGGATCGAAGGCTACCCACTCGATCAACGCCCGGCACCACAACAAACGGCTCACATCGGGGGGCCCCGGGATATTGCGTTCCTTTTCCCACGCTGTTGGTCGCTCGACGGCGGGGATCGCCGCAAGGCGTTTCATCCTCAGGCGGAATTCTTCGGGGATCGTAGCGGGCACCGGAAGCCCGCCAAGCCCTGCTTGAAGGGTTAGCGTTTGCGGGCCGATATCGAGTCGTCGGGCAGCCTCGATCTCCCGCTTCAAGTCGCCGGCCTTGGAACGGGCATTCTTCGCTCCGTCGCCATCCCCGGCGATGATCGCCTGTTCAAACCGCAGCGTCCACGCTTCGTACTGTCGCCACAGGTGCGGAGTGTAAGCGGTTGGCGGGAGATAGCTAGTGGCCAGGTCCTGGTATTCCTGCCAAGCCTGTTCGAGCCCTGGTGGCGGGTCGAACGGCGTGGGAATAGCATCTTCGGGCGGCGGCTCATCGGTCATCGCCAGGTGCATGGCCTCGATGCGATGTCTGCCTTCATCCCCCCGTGGCAGCAAAACAGCAGTTTGAAGCGCCCCGCGATGATCCCTGGCCCAATCCTGCACGCGCGGGCTGACGTAATCCACCAGTTCATCGCCGCTGATCCGTTTGTCGCCGTTCGCATCCGCAGCTCCACGCAAGCCCTTCAGAACATGGTGAAGGAACGAGGATTGACCCCACTCGGGACTGACCCACGACCGCTGATCGGTCCCACTACTCATGAACACGGCCAGATTTGGAACCTTGGCGATGTCTTCGTTCAACTCCTCGACCGCGCTGGCGAAGTCATTGTGGACCAGCCCGAGGTCGGTGTATGCCGGTTGTTCGGTGGCATCGAGAATGAGGAGTTTTTGCTTCTGGGCGGGAAGTTTTGCGAACTGATCGATAATTGTCTTCACCCGGACCCGTACCTTGGGGTCGGCAGTCGCATCCTCCGGAAAGAGAAACGCTCCATCGCGATCGCGCCCACCATGTGCAGCAATCACGACCACGATGCACTTTTCGCTGATGGACGAGAGATCGGGAAGCCCGATGCGGGTGAATCGGGCTGGTTTGGTCGAACCGTGAACGCGCGATTGCATTCCGAGCCAGCCACCGGGCTTGGTGAGGTCAGCGAGTTCGCGTGCGGCGTCTTTGCCGTAAGGGTTCGGGGGGACAGCGAGCGTGTTGTCGTAAGTGGCTACAAGAGTGACGAGATAGGCAGGCTCGGGCGGTCGAATCCAGAAAACCGCCCAGGTTGCTGCGGCCAGAGTGAGCAAGCCGGCAATCGAGACAGCAGCGAGCTTCCACCACCGCATCCGGTAGGGGATGCGAGGAGATGGAGACCGCCAGGGAGGACCGGGTGGAAGAGGCGAAGGAGCGGTATCGCGCCAGGGTGGTGCAGATTTTGAGCTGAAAATCATGGTGGTGAACCGAGACGGAAGAACAACACACGGTTTCCAGAAGTTACGCAGCTATTCACTTCGGGAAACTCCTGAAAATTTCCCTGCGTCCGTTATTCTGTGCGGCTTGTTCTGACCCAAGCTCGCAACTTCAGTTTTGAAGTTGCGATTATTGTTCAAGCCCAAAGATCAGCAGTTGAAAGAGGTGCGGGAGCACCATCTTTACAAGCCCGAAGCGCGAGCGAGGGATAGCTTTTCCCTCGCTCGCGCTTCGGGCTTATATCGGGCTTTCGCATAACACCATAAAAAGCGCAGCTTC
>DASZJS010000306.1:0-2236 GCA_035947935.1 Gemmata sp.
ACTGTGGGGGAAGAGTTTTTCTTGCACCAGATTCCCACTCGCATCGAATGGCAGCGGTTGCGGGCTCCCGACAAACTCCAGGTGCGGGTTCCCCCTGACGTCTGCTGCCAGCGGGGCCGAGATCCACAGTTCCGCCACCTCAAGCGTGTTCGGAATCACACAGAACTTGATCTTCGATGACTCCGGCTGCCAGCATGTCTCGACGCAGGCTCCGATCACCTCGCGATCAGTCTCAAAGGCAATCGGCAGCTTGCTTCGCCAGAGGAACCGGGCCGTCAGGTTGTTCATCCGGAACGGAGCGGGGTCGATGGATGCCAAAGCGCGGTTCGTGGTCAGATCCGCGATGCCGATACCGGTTCCATTGCCGTGGCTCTCCGGCGACACCTCCAACACTCCCATCCGTATGATGCGTGGGTTATTCGTTTCTGCTTCGGGACTCGCTTCCAGCAGCATCCGACCGACCACGTTTGGGTCGATGCCGGCTCCCGAATAGTTCTTCCCACATTCACCCACGATCAGCACATCAATCGCCTCGAACGGCAGCCGACCCATGATGCGCCGGGCTTCATCGAGCAGTTGTGGTTCGCGATCCCAGAGGTCATCCCGATCCACGACTTCGACCTTGGCCGTTTCCTCGTTCGCATTCTCCAGTAGTGCCAGGCCGCCAAGGAACTTTGTCTTTTCCAGGATCACCTTGCCCGATTCGGGCAGCATGTCCCGCAATCCCTTAGTCCCAAAGCTGTGGACCTGATCGGCCCCATGTCGCTTACCCAGCCCAATCACCAGCATCTTGAGAACGCCGCTCTCGAACTTGCCGCGAAAATCGGTGTGCGGCTTCACCCGCGATACAGTGACCACGCCATCGGCAGCGAGAGCGTTCTTGTCCCACCACACCGGCTGACCCCACGAATTCGTTCCGAGTTGTACTGCATCCATATCGGTAACAATGGGGACGCCGAGGTGTTCCGTATCGATGTCGTAGCTGGCGAGCAGTTCGCGCTGACCTTCGCGTGTGGCCCCGCCGTGCGATCCCATTGCGGCCACCACAAACGGATTCGCCCCGAGTTCTTTCAGTGCCGCGATGGTTGCTTTGGCGATGGTGAGGTAGTTCTTGATGCCGCGGCTACCGCATCCAACCGCGATCCGCATGCCGGGTTTGATGCGCTTGGCCGTCTTTGAACTCAACCACTGCTTTCGGACCTCATCGGCCACGTTAGCGACAGTTGGCTGCGGAGCAGTTTGGCGAACGAGTTGAACCGGAGGAATGTCCACAGGAGCCTCGCATAAGTTTCCAGGGGTTTACACCCCTGGCTATTAACGGTCGCCCCATTTGGGGCTGAGATTACAAACGGTTGTGTTCGTATTTTTTGACCCCAACGGGGTTACCGTCAATAGCCAGGGGTGTAAACCCCTGGAAATCACGAACACACATACTCTCAAGGCTCCTTGATTGGCTGAATCTCGAACTTCCGGACGTACAGCTCGAACCCCTCGACCTGGAGCAAAATCTTTCCCGCAGCAGGAAAGACATCGTAGGCGTGGTTCACCTTCGTACCGTTGACGAAAACCGCGATCGTAGATCCCTCGCAGATGCACTCAACCTTCGTCCAGTCCCCCAGGGGGCTCTCAACATCGTCCTTGCCGCGGGTATCGAGCAACTCCTTGAAGTCCGGATCGTGCTTGTTCCACCACAACTGCCGATTGGTGAAGATCTGCTTTTCCCCGCCTGAGTTCCACCGGGGTCGCTTGTCTGGTCCAATCGCGACGTCGCTCGTAATTTGAACCGGAATCGTTTCGCCCTTCTCGTTCTTGCCGCGAATCACAATCAGATCCCCAACACAGCCCTGCGCCAACTGGCACTCGATACACGACATCCAGGTTCCGTTGGCCCCACCGTCCGGCCCGATGGCGTTCAACAGGATGCCGGAGTTCCGGACGTACTTCCCTCCATCCGTCCGCTTCCCCCACTTGTATTCGACCACAACCCGGTAATCGCGGAACGACTTCTCGGTGGCAAGGTATCCGAATCCTTCACCGGTGATGTGGAGTTGCCCATCGGTGACCCGGAACTCTTTCTTCGGGTGTTCGCGTTTCGATTCCTTGAGCCAGGGAGTCAGACCCGAGAGATCCTTGCCGTTGAAGAGTGCCGTTGCTTCCTTGGGAGCAATCGATTCACCATCTGCTGGTGTTGCCATCATCCCCGCAACGAAACTCTCTTGTAGGGTGGGTCGGGGGG
>DASZJS010000307.1:0-9340 GCA_035947935.1 Gemmata sp.
AAAACGAACTGTTGCTTCGCAACACCCGGGGCATCGAAGACCCTGCCCCAGCCACCCAAATTCAAGAACTAAACAGCTCTGGTCCTTCGGGAAACTCAGCGAACAAAGAACCGAGGACCAAGGAGGATCACTTCAGATCGATGTCAAAGTTTGCCGACCCTAGTTTCACCTCGATCGTGAGCCCCGATGTCGTGGTCGTCTGATATTTGTCTGGAACGGCCTTCGCAGTCACGATCACAACATATCTGCCGGGTGGCAGTGGCTGAGTAAAGGTGTAAGACCCATCTGCCTTGACCACAGCCGTGAAGACTTGTGGTTTGGTCTGATCCAGAGACACCACGGTCACCTCAGCCGCGGTCAATGGTTGTCCTCGAAGGATCACTTTCCCGGATAATCTCTTGCCGTCATCGGGGATCGTTGTGCTGATTGGCTTGGGTTTACTCGAATCATCCAACTTTTTTTCGCGTGGTTGCGGTGCGAGTTCGTAAACCTGCGTTGGCTTCTTGTCGGTAGGTTTTTTTGTGTCTGTAGGTTCTGTTGGCTTCTTGTCGGCAGGTTTTTTGGTTTCCGCGGCTTTCGTGGTCGGTTCACCCCCGTTTTTGAGCAGCGCCCGGACAGCTTCAATTGTCTCGTGGAGTTTGAATGACTTTTGTGCGATAGTCGGGGCCTTCACGGCGGCGTAATTCAAGATGAGGTCTTGGAAGCGGTTTCTTTCCTCGTTTGTGAGAACCTTGCCGATCTCGCTCACAAACTCGTTACGAAACAACGCCTTATCTTTCAAAGGATTTAGCTTCGACAGCACAGCTTCAGGCACCATTGCTTTCTGCAACACCATAAATAATTGGTCGCTGAGTTGGAACCATCCCTTCTCGGTCATCGCCAGACCATCATCGATCAGCTTCTGAGCCGCAGGCTGGTGAGCCAGAAGAGGGCGAACCGTAAGCAATGCCCCCTGATACATGCGGTAGGTTCCTATGAAATCCTTCGACTCGTTAAATAGGTCCGCACCCTTGTTGTGGACATCGCGCAGGCTGTCCACGACAAGTTTGTCGTATGCCTTCACATCGGGAAGTTTGGGGTCATCGGCCAGGAGGGGGCCAGCAGTGATCAGTGCCAGCAACAGCCCGGCAAGAGGTCGGCCGCTCATCGAATGTCTCCAAAAAGTGGGGGTGAAATGCGTGGGGTGGGAAGTAAATGCCATCATGACGATAACGGGTCGGGGTTGCAACCTTAGCTCGGTTCTGTCTAGCATGTTGGCCTGAAATCGCTCATCGCCCCCGCACGGAAGCGGAACCGTGGCCGACAAACTGACGCAGCAAATAATCGAATCACTCACAAAAGCCGCCGCCGAGCACTCCGGCTTGCCGCTCTATGCCGTGAAAACAGATCCCGGGCTGTTCATGTCGACTGCAGCTGGGAAATCGGCGGCCCAGAAGTGCTTAACCGATGGCTTTCTTCGCGTGGTCGGCTCCAACACCCGGAGCAAGACTCCACGCGAACTGTACGGACTCACTGAGAAGGGTTGGAATTTCCTTCTTACGCAAGTAAACCCCAAGCAGGTTCTCGAAGACTTTGTACGTGTGCTGGAAGCCCAACGTGGTGAGGTCGGCGAACTGCTCGACACTGCTCAGAGAATGGCCGAAAACCTTCAAGGACTGAAGGACGCGGTAATCCGAATTCTCCCATCCGTGATTGAGGGACGGGTTCTGCAACCGGAGTCCGGCCCTCACCCCCCGACCCCCTCTGCTGTTGGCCCTCACCCCCCAACCCCCTCTCACCGGGGGAGAGGGGGAGTCGGATTTCTCCCCGTCTCCCCCGGTGAGAGGGGGTTGGGGGGTGAGGGCCGGCTGGCAAGCGAAGACGTGGTTGCCACCACGGCAATCCTTGATGCCCCACCCATTGATCTCGCCTCTACGATCCTGGCATGCCTTGGAGACTGGCCCGGTGCTGCTGGTGAGGATTGCCCGCTGCCCAAGCTGTATCGTTCGCTGTGCGTTTGCAAACCCCAACCAACAATTGGCGAGTTTCACGATTGTCTGCGCGGTCTACATGCAGATGGGACAATCTATCTGCATCCGTGGACCGGTCCGCTTTACGCCCTGCCCGAGCCGGCCTACGCATTGCTCGCCGGGCATAACATCGCCTATTACGCAAGTGTTCGTTCATCGTCTGGGAGTGATGAAGGATGAAGGATGAAGGATGAAAAAAGACAGAAAGCCAAATGCTCCTGATTTTTCATCCTTCATCCTTCATCACTCATCACTCCCAAAATCCCGGAGGGAACCGGATGACTACTGCTACTGCCCCTACCATCGCCGAGAAACCACTGACCGATAGCACCCGGGACATTCTCAAACGAGCCGGGAATCCGTTCCGTAACTACTTCGCCCGCAATCCGGACGATGAGGTTTGCGCACGATACCACGTCCCCGAATTGTTTGCCGCGGAGCGCGATTTACTCCACTCCATCATCGACCTGTACCGCTACGATCCACTCACACACTCGGAAGTCGTTCCGGTTCTCGGAAACAAGGGGGCCGGCAAGACGCACCTGCTTCACTCGATCAAGCATGGGTCCGCTGGAGCATGGCAACTGCTCGTTACACCGGGGGTGTATCAAAAGGACACCGAGTTCCTCGAATACCTGCTGTACCAGATCATCGACACGCTTCTCGGCGGTGGGAAACAGAAAGGTATTCGCCCACTCGAACAGGTTGGCGACCAGCTTGTCCGCCGGATTCTGGGGGTCGTCCTCCGGGACATGGCGATCGAGGAGAAAGTCGAATTGTTCCCGCCACCGGGACTCGGTCGATGGGGTCGGATGCTCGGTCTTGGCACTTCACAGGCCAAGGAGCGGGCCGAATGGCTGGCCGAGAATCTCTCCGGCTACTCGAATTTCGCCCGGATGCCAGTGCCGCTCACGACGGCCCTTCACGAAGCGGGGTTGAGTCCCCAGCGGGCTTTCGATCTGCTCGCTGCCCATGTGCAGAAGACCGAAGCGCACAACACTGCGGGTCTTATGCGCAGACACATCTATCAGGGCTTCGCCAAGGCTGCCCTGCTCAAGGACGAGGCTGACCTTGCCAGCTTCCTGACCTACGGTTTCGCGGAACTTGAGTTCCATGTCAGGCCAACCCGGCAAGATCTGGTACTGGCACTTTTCAAGGTGATCATGGAGGTCTTCCGCAGCCTCAAGACGCCCGTGGTCGTTGCCTTCGATCAGTTGGAGGATCTGCTCCTCGCTCGCCGCAGCGACGATGCACACCGAACGGCCGAATCGTTCTTTGCCGGCATCGTTCAGGTGATGCACCAAATTGACGGGCTTTGCTTCCTGATTTTTGCCGAACGGGGATTGTGGAACCGATTCGTCCCATCGCTCGATGGCTACATCCAGGATCGACTGAACAACCCCGTCCACGTTCCGAAACAGGGAACGGTGAAGGCAATTCGCCTCGAAGCTCCTTCGGCGGAACTATTCCGGCGAGTGGTGGAAGCCCGGCTCCGACCATGCCTCGATGAACTGCCGACCGGCGACACCATGACCGACATCTTCCCCTTCTCGGACGACCAAGTATTGCGAATCGCCCGAACGGAACCAACGCTGCGGGACATGCTCCAACAGTGTCGGCACCTGTTCGATCATTTGGTCTATGGACCCGATGATGCCCCTATCCCACGATCGGCAAACCCTGTCAGCGAGACAGCGCAGACACCCCAACCTGAACCCGACCTTGGAGAAAGTCTCACGCCCGCGTCCGCGGAAGTTAACGCGATTGAACCTCCTGCTTCCCCGGAAGACTCATCTCAACCCGCAACGACTCATCGCTTCGACCTGGCAGAAATGCCGGAAATGCCTCTGCCAACGGAGACCATGAGCCGGATCACGGCCATACTCGAGAAGGAATTGCCGGGGGAATCGCCCGATATCGCGTTCAAGTCAGTCACAATCATCGAGTCGCCGGGCCAGTCATCGGACCGCGATGAAGTGCCAATGGCGCAGCCGATCGATGAGACTCAGGGGCCAATCAATAACAACCTGCAACCCGAAGTGATGGAAAAACCGCCTCGACCTTCCGATCCTTCCGAACCCGCTGCACTGGCTGCTTCCGTGGTGGCTCCGGAGGTGCCATCCGCCTCACCCTTTCCGGCTCCGGTGGTCGCCGCGGAACCGCCCGCGAGTGTGGTGATACCGGTTGCTCCTACTCACGCTTCTCTGCTCGAACTCTGGGATCAGGAACAACGAGCCGCTCGCCGAAAGCTCGAACCCGAGGGCGCACTAACGGGTGCAACGCGCGAATTGCAGGCCGGGCTCGGTGCGTTTTTGACAACCTGCCACGAGCATGGAGTGAAGGTTGGACCCTGGCGGCTCCAACATGTGGTCCCGGAGTGGACATTCGGAGAGCATCCGACCTACGGTGCCGTTACAATCGCACACTGGGCGTGCAAGGATGGCCAACCATGGAAGCTCGGGCTCGGGCTTTTCCTTGCGCGAGGTGCAGGAAAACCGAAAGACCTGGAGATCAAGCTCAGTGTGATGGAAACCGAACCGGTTGTCGTGGATTATCTGATTCTGCTTCGTCCCGAGGATGATTTGACGTTAACCGCCAAGAGCAAGTCGCTCTGGCAGGAAGCCGAGCGGCGAGGCAAGCACGCCCGCCTGGAACCCGTTTCACTCGATGGGTTCGCTCAACTCTATAGTTTCCCCCGATGGCTGGCGGTCGTCCACGAATCGCTTCCCGAGGGGATGCCGCTGCCGAACCTTGCCGAAGTGATTCAGGAGAAATGTGAGAAGTTACTCGAACAGGTTTGCATGCCAATGCAAGGATAAACCGCATTGGATTGCGGAATGAGCAATCACAAGCCCGCGAGTAGACCGCGGGCTTGTGTCGTGTGATATTGACTGTAGGGGCAATCGAGTGCTCCTCACCTGACTGCGGGATCATCTTGACCGCGATACTCGGCATCTCTGCCTTCTACCACGACAGCGCGGCTGCCCTGATCGTCGATGGCGAAATCGTCGCTGCGGCCCAGGAAGAACGATTCACTCGTCGCAAACATGACCCCAACTTCCCCACAAAGGCCATCGCTTATTGCCTCCGGGAAGCTGGACTTTCTCCGCGACAACTCGACTACGTCGCATACTACGAAAAGCCACTCACCAAATTTGAACGACTGCTCGAAACCTATGTTGCATTCGCCCCTCGTGGATTCCGCAGCTTCTGCATGGCCATGTCGGTGTGGCTGAAAGACAAGATCCATCTTCGCCGCGTACTCCGGCGGGCGTTACCCGAGGGAACCACCGCACCACTCCTCTTTGCAGATCATCACCAGAGTCATGCCGCCAGCGCGTTTTTCCCTAGTCCCTTCTCTGAGGCTGCCATTCTGACTCTGGATGGGGTTGGGGAATGGAGTACGACAACGTGGGGCGTAGGGTGCGGCAATGAATTCCGCCTGACAGACCACATCACTTTCCCACATTCTCTTGGGCTCTTGTACTCCGCGTTCACCTACTACTGCGGCTTCAAAGTGAACAGCGGCGAGTACAAACTGATGGGCCTCGCGCCATTTGGGCGACCAGTGTACCAGGATGCGATCTATCGGCATTTGATCGACTTGAAGCTGGATGGCAGTTTCCGCCTCGACATGCAGTACTTCAATTACTGCGTTGGGTTGACAATGACGAGTCGGAAGTTTCATGCTCTGTTTGGAGGCCCACCGCGTCGGCCCGAATCCCGTCTGGATCAGCGGCACATGGACCTCGCAGCAAGCATCCAGGCGGTGACCGAAGAGATCGTTCTGCGGATCGGGCGACACGTCCACGCGCGGACGGGACTGAAAAACCTCGTGCTGGCTGGTGGGGTCGCTTTGAACTGCGTCGCCAATGGCCGCCTTCTGCGCGAAGGCCCGTTCGAGTCGATCTGGGTGCAACCGGCAGCTGGCGATGCCGGTGGAGCGCTCGGGGCCGCTTTGTTCACATGGTATCAACTCCTGAAGAATCCCCGTTCGCCCCGTAGACAGGATTCGCAGAAAGGGAGCCTCCTTGGGCCATCATTCGCACCCCATGAGATTCATAAATTCCTGACTGCCCGTGGAATTCGCTACCGCACCTTGTTGGAAGCGGATCTCGTGCGGGAAGTTGCCGAGTTGCTTGATGGGGGCGCGGTTGTGGGTTGGTTTCAGGGTCGGATGGAGTATGGGCCTCGCGCACTTGGGAACCGCAGCATTCTTGGCGATCCCCGCTCACTGAAAATGCAAAGCATCATGAACCAGAAGATCAAATTTCGGGAGAGCTTTCGGCCGTTTGCGCCGGCGGTACTGGCCGAAAAGGCCCAGGACTGGTTCGACTTACCACGGGGTCAGGACAGCCCTTACATGCTGCTTGTTGCCCCACTCCAATCGAGACATCGCTTGAATATCCCCGACGACCAAATCGACGTACTGAACGCACACTCGGACCTGAACGTCCGACTTGGGGTTCCCCGATCCTCACTCCCGGCCATCACGCACATCGACTACAGTGCCCGGGTCCAGACGGTGGATCGAGAGCGAAATCCACGATTTCACGAGTTACTGCAAATGTTCCACGCTCGAACGGGCTGCCCGGTGTTGGTGAATACGAGCTTCAACATTCGTGGGGAACCGATTGTCTGCACTCCGGACGAAGCGTTAAACTGCTTCCTGGCGACTGACATGGATGCGTTGGTTCTGGAAGATGTGTTGCTGCGGAAGGTAGATGTCGCCCACCTTACTTGTCTCGACCGGGGTCGCTATAGCGCTCAGTTCGAGTCAGACTAAGAGGCCATCAAGTCCCGAGAATTCCCATGCTATGGTCTGAAATTCCCTGGCGACCCGCGCTTTCGACGCTCCGCTGGTTCGCTGCGATCTGGCTGGTCTGGTTCGTTGGGCTTGGCTGCGCCGCTTGGTTCCTCCGCGAAAACAGATCGGCGGCGATCGTCTTCATGCTGGTCGCTCTCCTGTTCGGCCCTCTCGGTCTGATACGCCCCTCCGCAATTCGGATCGTATTCGTCGGAAGTCTTGTACTTACTTTCCCTCTAGGTTGGCTCATCTCACGACTGTTACTGGGACTTGTTTTTTATTGTTTGTTTACTCCGCTAGGGTTATTCTTCCGGTTGATTGGGCGCGATGCCCTCGGTCGACGACTTCAGGCGGGATCGAGTTCTTACTGGTCGCCGAAACCACAACCAGGTGGCGTTCGTGGTTACTTCCACCAGTCCTGATTGCAAGGCCAGAGCAGGAGACACCTTTGGAACTCAACCCTCAAGAGGAGACAAAGGACGCGGGAATTTCAGACGCCAAACCCGCTGCTCTCCCACCTGTCCCGGTTCCCGAAACCAAGTCTGAGGTCGATTTGAAGGCTGTTGCACAGCAAGAGGCCAACATTCCCTTGTGGAAGGATTTTGGATACTTCCTGCTGCATAACAAGAAGTGGTGGCTCCTCCCGATACTCGTCATCCTGATCTTGCTCAGTCTCCTGATGCTGCTCTCCACGACCGCGATTGCTCCTTTCATCTACACTGTCTTCTGATCCTATGAGACAGAATCGGAACAGAATTAGGCGTACCCAGTCGGTTAGCGTGAGTCTATTTTGGAAGACAAGACAGCAACCATGGAATGTTTACTGTGGCGAAGGAAATCTTCGCGAACATTTTAACCAATGAAGCTTCCTCAGGTGATCGTTCTGGAATTGGATGGCTGGCTGGCCAAACAACTCCGCGAACTGTCTGGCGAGAGCCGGTGGCTGATACAACCGACACGGTCGTGTGACACCGCGTTGTCGCTCGCAAGGAGTCGGCGACCTGCCACGCTAATCGTTCAGATCGAACCTGGAGAGGACAAGCCCGAACCACTCAAACTGATCGCCGAGGTTCATCGACTGGCCCCCGACGTGCCGATTGTGGCTGTATCCGATGTGAAGTTACCCGATGCCGAGCGTGCCGCGTGGACAGCAGCACTCCTCGATCTTGGTGCGCGATACGTTCTGTTTCCACCGCTCATGAAACTCGTGTTGGAAGATGTCATCAGCGGCTTGATGACCGCGGCGATCCGGAAGGCTATTGGGGAAGCGCCTCCCCCTCCCCACAGTGGCGAAGGGATCATCGATCTGGCGGATGGAGGTGCAGAGGCATGAACGCGATTGCCGAGGCTTTGCCCGTGGTGAATGCGGCCCGATGTACTGGTTGCGGCGACTGCGTGACCGTGTGCCCTACGGACTGTCTGGCGATGACTGGTCCACTTCCGTGGCTTCCCCGGCCGCTGGATTGCGTTTCGTGTACCCTGTGCGAACTCATTTGTCCTGCCGGGGCCATCCGGCTGGTGTCGCTCAATCCGCAATAACTTGCTCGCAGCGATGAGAGTCCGGCATGGCGATTTCTTGTTCGTGAAACAGAATGGAACTTATCGGACTTTCTTGCATCCGTCGATAAGACCGAAGCCCGCCATCAAGGTTTCAAAGGGAAAATATCCTCGCCCGCCACGACCAAGACGATTGTACCCTCGCGGAGCATGGCAAGGTAATACGGGTCTGGTTCGAGCAACTGCCGGGAGAACTGCACAAAGACCGCTACGCCCTTCGGTTTGGCCATCGCCTTCAGGACAGCCTTCGAGTCCACCCGCTTCCCATCGACCCCGAACGCATTGACAGTTTCGCCGAGCGTCACCGGCCTCAGGTCGTCCCAGCGCATGGGCTCCGCAGCGACAGCTTTGCGGGGCGCGACGTACTCTGGGCGCGCGATCCGGATGACGACCTTCCCGTCCTCCTCCGAAGCCGATGCCCGCCACAGATGTGGCGGCTCATTGGGCGGGGGCTGCTTCTCCTGTGCGTTACCCACGGGGATGATCAACAGAAACACCGCCAGTGCTAATTTGCGCATTGAACTCCCCCTTCGGCCTCAGCAGATCTCGCTCCAAATCATCAGTTAGCCATGCGCTGGTTTGCCGAATTGTAGATTACCTCGCGCTGAGGGCGAGGTATCAAGTTGCTCAGTTGGCTTATCGAGCCGCTCAATTGGCCTATTACAGCGAGTAGTCGCTGTGCCGAGCGAATCTCCTTTATCTTCACCGATCTGACCTGCGGCGACCAGTCAATTTCCAGCTCTTGCCTGCTTCGGTCCGACACGTCCGACACACCGACGCGCGTTAAAGCTTGGCTTACCCTGCTGGAACATTTCTTTGTCATTTCCCAACGAACCGATCCTGCCGACAAAATTCTGAGAGTGATTCATCTGTTGAGATGATTACTTGCGCCCCTTTCGGCTTTATGGTACATAAAGATAGCATGAAGGCCGCGTTCATCGGCTCGGGGTACACTGGTCGCGTCTGC
>DASZJS010000308.1:0-3155 GCA_035947935.1 Gemmata sp.
TACGCATCCCCGACAAGGCTGCCTCGAATGCTGGTCCATTGGGGTCAGTCATCCACCAGTCCACAGGCGGCCCGTGCGGCGTTACTATCACCTCGCAGCCCCACGGCGGGTCTTTCTTCAAGAAGGCAGTCAGGTCTGCCAGCACCTTGTCCGGCTTCTGATCGGGAACGATCCTGCAACTGATGATCGCGGATGCTTTCGGCAACACCTGGTTCGATGCGCCCTTGATCGAACTGGCCTCCTGAGCAATCACAGTCGCGGCGGGTCGTCGCCAGGTTTGGGCGTATTCGTTGTATCCGGTTTCCATCGCAAACCGAACGGTCGGCACCATTCCAATCTCTTTGCGAAATTTCTCGCCATTGAACGGCAGCCTGTTGAACGCTGCCCGTTCTTTGTCCGAGAGTGGACGAACCTGATCGTAGAAACCAGGTATCGGAAGCTGGCCGTTGTCCCAGTAGAGCCTGCCGAGAATCGCGCTCAAAGCGATCGCAGCATCGGGTAATCCCCCACCACCCATCCCACTGTGGACAGGGATTCGCGCAGTGTTCACATCGACCAGCACCGAGACAATACCCCTTAACGAATAGGTGATACTCGGAATACCGACTTCAATGTTCTCCGTGTCGCAAACCACAATCACATCTGACTTGATCCGCTCCTTGTGAACATCGAAAAACTTCATCAGATACTTCGACCCAACCTCTTCCTCACCCTCGACCAGCATCTTGATGTTAACGGGCAGCGTGTTCCCGGTTTTTCGGTATGCAGCAATCGCTCCCAGGAAAGCAGAGATCGCTCCCTTGTCATCGGCTGACCCACGAGCAAAGAGGCGGCCATCCCGACGGGTGAGCTTCCAGGGGTCGGATTCCCATTGCTCAACGAAATTAACCGGTTGAACATCGTGGTGGGCATACAGGAAAACCGTTGGCTTTCCCGGTGCCTCCAACCATTCCCCATAGGCATAGGGAAGCGATTGCCCAACCCGGAGGACTT
The DNA here is from genome assembly GCA_035947935.1 of Gemmata sp. Lineage (GTDB taxonomy): Bacteria > Planctomycetota > Planctomycetia > Gemmatales > Gemmataceae > Gemmata. Next base: position 994 of record DASZJS010000308.1, read on the forward strand.
CAACGTTGTGTAGCCCAGCCTGTCGCATCAAGTCGCAGGTCAACTTGGCAGTGCGGTCGATCTCCGCAAGGTGTTCTCCATCGGTGCTGATGCTTTGAATTCCAACCAGAGCAGCCAGCCCCTGGACAATTTCTTCGTGATTCTTGCCAAGCCACTCAAGTGCTGGTTTCATGGGATTGGTCCTCTGTTCCGTGGGCATCCAGTGTGACTACACTTTAGTCGCGGAAGGTGTCAGGGTAAACCCGCTCGCCGCGGTAGAATCGGAAAGATAATCTGCACGATACACCCCAACGCCAACGCTCCGAGTTCGCCCGGACACTGAAATCTTACACTGTCGGGGCGAACTCGATTGGTTAGCGATCAGGGTGTTATCCTCAATGATGCAGCAACCGTTCAACACATTTTCGAGATTGCCCGGTCACCAAAGTGTTGCGGTTCCCCCGTTGTGCCATTCCCCTGTACCATTGATAGCCGATAGAAGATCCCCGTAACCGAGGAAGATGTTAGCCATGTCCCATCACGAACCACAACCGAATTCGACAGGCTTCAGCACGCGCGCCATCCATGCCGGCCAGGATGCCGACCCCGCCACAGGCGCTACCGTCGTGCCGATCTACGCGACCAGCACTTACACGCAGGCTGCCCCCGGACAGCACAAGGGATATGAGTATAGCAGAAGCGGAAACCCAACGAGGTCCGCTCTCGAAACTGCTCTTGCCGCACTTGAAGAAGGCGAACGCGGGTTGGCCTTCGCTTCGGGTCTTGCCGCCACCACAGCGGTATTCGCGGCGTTGCTTCGCCCCGGGGATGAGGTTGTCGCTTCCGCCGACCTCTACGGTGGCACGTTCCGACTGTTGGATAAGGTCTTCAAACCGTGGGGGCTCACTGCACGCTACACTGACGATTCCACCGCAGCCGGATTTGAGGCAATTGTTACCCCCAAGACGAAGCTTGTCTGGATCGAGACACCCACCAACCCACTTCTGCAAATCCTCGACATTGCCGCGATTGCAGGAGTCGCCCACAAACACGGAGCGAAGCTGGCGGTCGATAACACGTTCGCATCGCCCTACCTTCAGCAACCGCTCCGCCTGGGGGCCGATCTCGTTATCCACAGCACCACCAAGTACCTCGGGGGGCACTCAGACGTGATTGGGGGGGCAATTGTGGGATCTAAAGAGCTTCTCGACCCGATCAAGTTCTATCAGAACGCCGCGGGTGGGGTGCCGGGACCGTTCGATTCCTACCTCGTTCTTCGAGGGTTGAAAACACTAGCCGTGCGAATGGATCGGCACTGCGAAAACGCGGCCACACTAGCGAGTTGGCTCGTGAAACATCCAACGGTTGCAAAGGTATACTACCCGGGTCTGTTGGATCATCCGGGGCATTTGGTCGCAGCGAAGCAAATGCGTGGGTTTGGTGGGATGATCTCCATGAAATTACGTGGTGGCATACCTGCAGCTCGCCAGTTCATGACTCGGACGCGGCTTTTCAGTCTCGCTGAGAGCCTGGGCGGAGTGGAATCACTGTTATGCCATCCGGCCACGATGACACACGCCAGTATTCCGAAAGATGTCCGCGAAGCCCGCGGTGTTGACGATGGATTGTTGCGGCTGAGTGTCGGCATCGAGGATGTGGCGGATCTCAAGGCAGATTTGGAACATGCTCTGGTGGTCGGGTAGAATCGAGCCTCAGGGGAGGAGTTGCCAATGCCCTTGCTCGATCATTTTCATGACCAGATTGAACTAGAACTGCCATGGCCCACTATGTCACCGGTCTGGGCTCTCTCGATGATGGGCTGGCTGAACCGCCACCTGCCGCGCGAAGAGTACCGGGCCGAAATCAACGTTCGTCTCGGCCTACAACTTGAGGCTGATGTGGCGGAATTTCAGGAGGAAGATGTCCCGCGCGTTGGGAGTCGGAACGGGACAATTGCAACTATCACGGCACCTCCGGCAGTTCTCACCATAGAAGCATCCTTCCCGGATGATATTGAAGTCGAGATTCGCGAAGAGCATAACCGGACGCGGTTGGTTGGGGTAATCGAGTTGATCAGTCCTGCAAATAAGAAGGAGCGAAACGAACGAGAGTCGTTCATTGCGAAATGTGTCGCCTATCTCAAGCGGGGGATCGGATTGGTACTCATCGACGTGGTTACTGAT
>DASZJS010000309.1:0-8301 GCA_035947935.1 Gemmata sp.
GCTGTGGGAACTCCTCGACCGGATTGTTTGGCCACAAAGCGCGTGATGGATTACCGAAACCGGTGGTGTCCAAAATAGGCTGTTTTCGGACACTTTTCACAAAAAACTCATTTCGTAAATGCAACTCTAACAAGCACTTCCGCTAAGAAATGCGAGTTTAGCTTCGTTTGGCAGAAACGGCATTTTTTCAGATGGGTTGCAGGCTTAATTATTTTATTTGTAAAATAATATATTTATAAGATTTAAGTTAGCCACAGCGCGTCAACAACGGTCAAAAGACTACACGAAAGCTTCCTGAGGCTGGGAAAGTATCACACTCGCTGCCTTATTACTCACGCCCATCGATCCATCGCTCGAACTGCTCCGCCTTCGCATCCCATCCCTCCGCTTTTAATCGCACCCGTGCGCGCTGCTGTTCCACGGGTACCCCGCCAGCCAATCGCTCCAACACAGCCGCGGCGAACGCCGCGGGCGTGTCGGTCACATCCGCGCAGTCGGCCCACGGCTCCGTTGCGGGCAGCTTGCGCACTATCGCAGGCTTCCCCGTGGCAATGTATTCCTTGAGCTTGAGCGGTTGCATGGCTCGCGTGACAGGCAGATCGGCATAAGGGGCAATGAACGCTGCGGCGTGGGCAGCCAGGTGCGGCAGGTCATCGAAGGGCAAAGCGGGAAAGAATCGAACCCGCGGAATGTGGAACAACTCCGGGTCAGGATTATCCTGCGGACCAACGAAGAGGATAACACCCTCGGTCAGCGATTCTCCCAGTTTCCGGATAAAAGCCAAATCCAGGCGACGATCGATCACGCCCCAGAACACAATCAACGGCCGACCAAGCTTCTGCAATTCCTCCAACCACGATGGGCCTTTGATTTCACCATGCTGAGTACGCCAGAAATCGAGATCGACGCCATGTGTGAGCACGTGAGCTGGCTTGCCGAGATTTGCCAGGTGAGTTTGAAGGTTCTCGCTCGCCGCGATCGCGATATCCGCCTTGGCCACGAGTTCGATTTCCATGTTTCGCATGGTCCGTCCATCGAGTCCGGGCCACACCGAGAAATCATCGACGCAATAGTACACCCACCGTCTTGCCCGGAACTGACCGACAAGGTCAGCCATCAACGGCAGAGTGGTGACGACTACCGGTGGCGTGCCACCAGACTCGGCAAGGGGTTTCAGTGCGCGGGTGAGCAACCGGCGATTCACACCACGTGCGAACCGGGAGCGAAACGAAGGCCACATCTTGGGATTGAGAATGACGGGATTTGGCGAATACAGATCGCTGACAACCGATGGGGATGCGTCCTCAGCACTTTCCTTGGGGTGACGATTGATAGCCGTCCATTGTCGCAGTTTTTCGAGCCCGCGTTTGATGGTGGACCAGTTGAGTTGGGGTGGGCGGGTGCCGATGGTGTTCACCCACACGATCTGTCGGCGCGAGAGGAACCGCGATACGAGGTGCTGGCAACTCGATGGGTGTCGGCCCCAATCGTCTGCAAACACGATTATCGAAGAAGGGATGACGGATGACGGATGAATGACACTTCCAATGTTTTGAGGGTGTATAAGGCGCGCACTCCAATGTGATATTAAGTATGTTTACACACTTGAAGTCATGGAGAACGCGAAAAGTGCTTGACGGGGGCAAGAGCAAACCGAAACTGTGCTAATGTCGGCACCGCACAACCCAGGAGTCATCTGGGTATGATCGGTCCTTACTCTCCAGATTGGCCACTTGAGTTTTCTGTGGAGGCTTTCTCATGATTCCCATGCGATTCTACCCCGCCTTCGCTCTCCTACTCCTGCCCACGCTTACAGCGATCTCGGCCGATGACCCATACGGCGATCCACTCCCCGAGGGAGCCAAGCTGCGACTGGGAACCGCTCGGATGCGGATCAACTATACCAACAACCCGACCGCCCTGACCCCAGACGGGAAGTTTCTCGTTGCGAGGGCTCCCGAGGGAGGGATCGCTTATATCGATCCAGCAACCGGGAAGACGACCCGAAGAGTTGAGACTCAAGGGGAATTTGGATCGCTTGTCGGGTTCTCAACCGACGGTCATCGAGCGGTCGGTTCCGGCTTTCATGTCGCATCCGTTCTGGATATCGAAACCGGGAAAGTACTGGTGAGTCTGAAACGCACCTTCGCCGGGGGCGATCACAGCCTGTCTCTGGCAGCCGATGGAAAACGATTGGCTGTAGGAGGATCGAAATCCGAGAAGGAGAAGGCGACGGCAGTGGTTTGGGATGTGGATGGAAACAAACCGATCGCATCGGTAACGCCGGTTCAAAATCAGACAGTCTATGTTGCTCTCTCCCCGGATGGGAAACGTCTGGCCACATGGGGATACCACTCCGACCCCGAAGCCAAGGGGCCACCCGATGAGGCGACCGACCCCAACCGGACGTTCCAATTCTGGGATGCGGTCTCCGGCAAGGAACTAGGGAAAGGACGCGTGCAGAATATATTCAGCCCAGTTTCTATCGTGTTTGCTCCGGATAGGTCCGTTGCGGCAGTGTCCGGTGGCAATGGACAGATTCAACTTTTCGATCCAACGACGGGTGCTGCCAAGGGGGTTCTCCTGGGGAGAACCGGTGTAGGTCGGAGAATTGCCTTCAGCCCGGATGGGAAGACACTGGCTGCGAGCGGGGAAGATGGGGCAGTCCAACGGTGGTCGCTTCCCGAGGGGAAACGGCTTGGGGTGATCGCCCCACCAATCCCGATAACTTATAGCCCTCAAGCGATTCAGTTCATCGACAACGAACGACTGGTCGTGTGGGGCACGCGCGGCATGACCGCGGTTGTCTGGGAGGTTCCTTCGGGCAAGCTGCTCAGTCCCGCCGGTGGGAACTTCAGCAACATCACGGGGATTGCTGTCGCGGAAGGTGGAAAGGAACTGCTCACAGCGGCTGGGGATGGCGCGATCTTAACCTGGGATCCTGCAACGGGGAAGCAACGTGGCACTCTCGACCTCAAATCCCCTTCCACGGGGTACGGCTCATCTGTCGTGACCAGCACAGTCATGTTGACTGCCGATGGCACTGTGGCGCTGGCTTATGAAGGGGGCAATAATGGGCTGGGAATTTACGATGTTGCGACGGGTATGCAGCAGTTCGTGATCCCGGGGGACAACAACAGGCAGAGCATCGGCGCATTCACACTGGATGGACGCAAGGTGGTGCAAATACTGACATCTTACGATATCAAGAAAAATCCTCCTCGCGTGGCCGTGTGGGACATCGCGACCGCCGAGAAACTCGGCGGTGTGGAACTCGGAGCGATGAATCAAATCGTGGCCACTATAACCCCGGATGGGAAGACCCTGATTACTGCCGCTACGAAGGTGACGGAAAAAGGCCCCGGCGATTTCGTTGTCACCGGCTGGGAACTGGCGACGGGAAAGAAACTGGGCGAGTTCTCGGAAGCCAGCGCATATGGGTCAACGTATATCCTCCCGACAGCGGACAATAAATCGGTGATTGTCGCGACACCGAAGGGGCGGTTTGTGGTGATCGATGCGGTTGCCGGAAAGCAGGTGCGAGAACTCGATAGTGGTGGACGGTCGCCCGCAGTGGCTCCGATTATCAGTTCCGACATGAAGACGGTTGCCCTGGCGCAGCCCCTAACCTTTGGGCCGGGTGGCACGGCGACGATTCTGCTAATTGACATCGAGAGTGGCAAGGTGAAGCGAACGCTGTCTGGCCCAAGTGCCAACCCGACCGTGCTGGCCTTCTCGCCGGATGGGCGCAAACTGTTCGCGGGCTCCAGCGATACGACGGTCCTGATGTGGGATCTGGCAGTGGAGTAACTACCGACATCAGAGAGGTCACAGCGATGAGCCGCATTCTGTTTGCCCTCACCCCCCAACCCCCTCTCCCCGAGGGCGAGGGGGAGCAAGATTTACGCCCCCTCGCCCCGGGGAGAGGGGGTTGGGGGGTGAGGGCAATACCGCGTGGGTTTGCACTCGGTGTCGTTCTTTTTCTCTCATCTCCAGCACCGGGTGCCGATCCTGCCCGGCCGCCGAACATCGTCGTGATGATGACGGATGACCAGCGGTTCGACTACCTGTCTTGCGCGGGGCATCCCTTTCTCAAAACTCCGAACATGGACCGAATTGCCAGGGAAGGCTATCGGTTCACCAACATGTTCGTGACGAACTCGCTGTGTGCGCCGAGCCGGGCGTCTCTGATGACAGGTCAATACTCGCACGCGAATGGCGTCCTCGATAACCTTGGCTCGAAACTCAAACCCGATGCGCCCTGGATGCCCGATGAGTTGCGAAAAGCCGGATACGAAGTGGCATTCGTTGGCAAATCGCATGTCCCGGGCCACTTCCGGGACAAAACCTGGGACTACTACTTCGGTTTCACCGGGCAGGGCAATTACCTCAAGCCGGTGATTGCCGAAAGTGGACCAGATGGCAAAATCGGTCCAGACAAGCCTTATGAGGGATGGATGGATGATGTCACCACGGCCAAGGCCATCGAGTGGATGAAACGCGACCGGAAAAAGCCATTCGTCCTGTTCCTGTTCTTCAAGGCTCCTCACCGACAGTGGCAGCCACCGTCGCGCTACAAGGATCTCTATGCCGATGCGGTGGTCAAGAAACCAGCCCTGTGGGATGACTCCGGGCAGGGCAAGCCGCGGGCGTTTCTCCAAGCCGCCAATATGTTCGGCCAATATCCCGACGCCAAGGATTACGATGGAATGGTCCGCGACTATTGCCGTTGCCTGACTGGTGCAGACGACAACGTCGGGAAAGTACTCAAGACGCTCGAAGACCTGAAAGTCTACGATGACACCGCAGTCTTCTATACATCCGATAACGGTTTCTTTCTCGGCGAGTGGCAACGGTTCGACAAGCGGTTCATGCACGAGCCGAGTATCCGCGTGCCACTCCTCTTGAAGTTGCCCAAGAACAACTCGCGCATAGCCCGCGCCGTGGGCCACAACCCAACCGAGATGGTGCTGAATCTCGACCTCGCGCCAACGATTTTGCAACTGGCAGGAGTACAGGCACCGAAAGCCATGCACGGGAGGAGCATGTTGCCGCACGTTCTCATTCCGCCAGCCGGTCCGTTGCCGCCCGAGTGGCAGCCTCGGGAAGCATTCCTCTACGAATACTTTGAGTTCCCCGATGTGTCCCACAATGTCAACAAGAACCGAGGCGTACGAACCACGAAGTGGAAATTCATCCACTACTACGACCCGCCGTTTAACTTTGCTCAGGAGTTCGAGTTATACGACCTGGAACACGACCCCGAGGAGCGCGTGAACCTCGCTAACCGACCGATGATGCAACCGGTGATGAAGGAACTCCAGGCGAAGATGCAGCAATTGCGGAAGGAAACCGGCGACATGGATGTGAAACCATGATTGCCGAGTTCGCACCCGCTGTTTGGAATGCCTCCGCACAACAGGCGCAAGCATTGGTTCGGTTTTTGAGGGCAACGCGTTCCTGCTCGGGAGTTTGGGCGGGTATTTATCGTCATTTCCTTTCCCAGCACGCCTGCAACGGGTAACATGCGTTTGGGCCGGAGTGCGAGGAGACAGATTCGATGGCGGGCAAACAGTTCCTCATGATCCCCGGCCGAACGAGCAAGCAGGGCCAGCAGATCAACGTCGGCAAGGATAACGAAGCCTACCAAACGATCGTGAACACCCTCACGATGCACGCCGAGGACATGAAAGAACTGGGTATTTCAACCGGTGCCACGGTCCGCGTCCGAAACGAGATCGGAGAGGCGACCTTTCAGTGCAAGGAAGGGAACATCCCACGAGGGATGCTCTTCGTGCCATATGGCCCTCCCACCTGTCGTCTCATGGGTGGCGATACCGATGGGACCGGGATGCCCACTTCCAAGGGCTGGGACGTGGAAGTCGAGCCGATGTTGCTGCACGAAGGAGACACACATGAATCCGGATGACATTCCTGAAGACGTCCAGGAGACTGCGGCCGAGCTGTCTCCACTCGATGCAGCCAAGCCTGACACCGAGCAGGTCGCCGCATGGCAGGAGATCGAGGCCGGGCGGTACATGCCCAGACGCATTCGCGGCAGTTGCCGCGGCCGGGCGCTGGGGTGAACATTCCTTGTTCCGTCCGGTCCGGACGGTCCAAAGTAGCAGGCACACTCCGTGTGCCTGTGACCTTCTTGGGAGCGAGCGATGGAATTGACCGTTGTGAAGCACGCGACCTGTACGTTCTGTGGGTGCGTGTGCGATGACATCGAACTGCACGCTGACGCGGAACGGATCGTGAAGACGAAGAACGCCTGTATCCTCGGGGAAGCGTGGTTCAAGAATCATACCGCCGAGCGGCTCTACCCCGATGCTCTGATCGATGGGAAGCCCTCAAGCGTCGATGAGGCAGTCGAGGCTGCCGCCGAGTTCCTTCACAAAGCCAACATGCCTCTCGTCTATGGACTCAGCAACATTACGTGTGAGGCTCAACGGGAGGCGGTTTACCTGGCCGAACTGATCGGCGGGGTGATCGACAGCCACACATCGCTTTGACATGGCCCAACTGAAATAGCCGCCCAGTTGGGCGGTAAGGTGTCCTGTACGCTGGGCGAAGTCAAGAATCGGGCCGATTTCATCATCTACTGGGGCGGCAATCCTGCCGAGTGCCACCCGCGACACTTCACGCGCTATACCCTCACCCAGAAGGGGAAGTTCATCCCCAATGGCCGCAAGGGCCGGACAATGGTACTGGTGGACATCCGCGAAACCCCCAGTGCCAAGGCCGCTGACATCTTCCTCCAGATCCGACCGGGCAAAGACTTCGAGGTTCTCACCACACTCCGCGCACTCGTCAAAGGTCAGCGGGTCAATCCGGCCTCCGTGGCCGAGACTGGGGCAACTGTCGAACAACTTCAAGATCTTGTCGATCAGATGAAGAAGGCGAGGTTCGGGGTGTTGTTCTTCGGAATGGGCCTGTCAATGACCCGGGGGAAGCACATGAACTCCGCGGCAGCACTGACACTTGCCGCGGAGATGAACGCTTTCACAAAGTTCGTTGCGATGCCCATGCGCGGCCACGGGAACGTGACTGGGGCGGACGTCGTGTTGCGGTACACGACGGCCTATCCGTTCGGAATCAGCATGACTCGCGGTTACCCACGGTTTAACCCCGGGGAATACTCCACCATCGACCTACTGGTTCGCGGCGATAACGATGCGACACTCGTTCTGGGTGCCGACCCCGGGGCAACGATGCCCAAACCAGCCATCGAACATTTGATGCGCACACCAACAATCGTTCTGGACCCGAAGGTGACGCATACAAGCCGTATCTCCCGCGTCCACATCACGACCGCTGCGACAGGCATCAGCGCCCCGGGAACGGTCTACCGGATGGATGAGATTCCTTTACCGCTGCGGCCTGCATTGAAATCGCCGTACCCTACTGATGAGGAAGTTATTCGTCGCATCGTACAGGCGGTGAAAGCCAAAACCCCGTGGTATCCGGTGCCGACCAAAGCAGCGCAGATGGCGTAAATAATCCCAGGCCTTCAACCTGGGCTGGCAAAGGCAGGCCTACGGAGTCTCCATGCTTCGGATCAATGGTGGAAAGGTCTACGACCCGGCGAATGGCGTCAACGGTGAGGTGCGGGACATCTGCATCTCGGATGGCAAGATCGCCGCGGACGTTTCGGGTGAGGCGGGGCGCACCATTGATGCCACGGGCATGATCGTCTTCCCCGGTGGGGTTGATGTTCACACACACGTTGCCGGTGCAGCCCTCAACTTCGCTCGCGGTCTCATCCCCGAACAACACCGCAAGGCTATCCCGATTTTCCACAGTCCCGAACGCCGCGCTGGGATTGTGGGAACAACTCCCACGACCTTCGCCACCGGCTACGTCTACGCCGGGATGGGGTGGACGACGGCCAACGAGGCTGCCGTTCCGCTCCTGTCCGCCAAACACACGCACGAGGAACTCCACGATACACCCATCATCGACAAGAGTTGCTGCGTCCTGATGGCCAACAACGAGATCATTCTCGATCTGCTGGAGAACGAGGAGTACGAACGGGCCAAACACGTCGCAGGGTGGCAAATCTGGGCTGCCAAGGCATACGGAATCAAAGCCGTGAACCCGGGTGGGGTCGCGGGCTGGAAGTGGGGAAAGGATTGCAAAGGATTGTCCGATGTGGTCCCGGGCTACAAGAAGGTGACCCCGGCAAAGATCGTGGCGGCGCTCGCTCAGATCGCCGAGGATCTGAGGCTCCCGCACCCCGTTCACCTCCACTGCAATAACCTTGGCGCACCCGGCAACGTCTCCACCACGATCGAAACC